>JAGOKN010000003.1 GCA_017994575.1 Nitrosomonas sp. | reverse complement strand
GTCAATTACAACAAACTAAAACATCAACAGGAGGCAAATTACCAACCCAGTCTGGTCGACTTATCCACAGATGCGTAGTATCCTGCGCTCTATTTTCCCCTGGTCAAATTTCAACCGTAATGGGGGGTCAATTTTAAACCGGTATCAACAGTTAGATTGACTCCCTAACTTAGACCCTATTTCTATTTCACTATTGCATGCGGCTTTTCCAGGCCTAAATAAAATCATCTTTCACTGCAACTCTTGCACTTTGGAAAAAGCTTTCACGTATGCAGATTTTAATACATAACTTCGTAAAGAGTTGAATTAACTGCCTAAAAATAATTTTCTCATTTATTTTCAGGCAGCTGATTTCATTTCATTTGGTTAGATGACAACAATATCTGCATTAGTCATGCCCAAACCAACCCCTACTGTTGCTATCTGTATCGCAGTAGTTGCCCCGCTGCCATCGGCATCATATAGCAATGCACCCGTCGTATTATTGTAGACAACGTAATCATTGGCATCCAACGCCTGTGTACCAATATTGAACTGGTCGGCAGCTAACGTACCGGTTGTGGTTAATGCAGCAAACACACCATTTTCTAACTGGATAGTGTCATTGACAACGTTATAGTCATTAATCTTATCGACGTTACCGATGGTAGTAAATTTGAAGATATCGTTACCTGCTCCACCAATCAGCACATCATTCCCCGCTTTCCCATCCAGCGTATCATTACCCAAACCGCCTCTCAATAGATTAGCAGCCGCATTGCCAGTAATGATGTTATTTAGACCATTACCTGTTCCATTAATAGAGGATGCCCCGACCAGCGTAAGATTTTCCACATTGGCAGATAGCGTATATTCCACACTGCTGCTGACCTTATCGTTACCCGCATTCAGTTTTTCTGTGACAATATCCCCTACATCATCAACCATATAACTGTCATTCCCTGAGCCACCGGCTAGGGTATCAGCATTGGTTCCACCATCAAGTGTGTCATTACCGCCACCACCCTCCAGAGAGTTAGCAAAATCATTTCCCGTCAGAATGTCGTTATATTTGCTGCCCTGAACATTCTCAATTTCTTGCAGTGTATCGTTACCCGCGCCCCCGGAAGCAGTGCCTGTGGCAAGATTGGCCGTTACTGCTGAAGCTGCGTCACTATAGCTGGCCCAATCGCTGCCCCAATCAAAACCTTTACCTCCACCGCCACCTCCCCCAATCAATATATCGTCACCCAAACCACCTGCTAACCAATCATCGCCCCAACCTCCATTCAGAGTATTGTTATTAGCATCCCCTGTCAGCGTATCGTTACCATCACCACCAGTAACGCCTTCAATTCCACTCAGCGTGTCGTTGCCGCTTTCTCCAGAAGCTGTACCAGCAGCAAGATTGACCGTCACTCCTGAAAATGTATTAGTGTAGTCGGCCCAATCAAAACCTTTACCACCTCCACCGGTCAATACATCATCTCCCCAACCGCCAATCAGCGTATCGCTGCCATCGCCGCCCACTAACGTATCATTTCCATCGGCGCCATTCAAAACATTGTTACTAGCATCACCTATCAGAATATCGTTGTGGCTGCTACCTTGGATAGCTTCAATACCGCTCAATATATCGTTGCCATCTCCACCAGAAGCAGTGCCGGTAGCAAGATTAACCGTTACCGATGAAACCGCATTGAAGTAATTAACCCAATCGGTATCATCTCCCCAATCACTTTCTCCACCTTTCAGTATGTCACTGCCCAATCCACCGACCAGCGTATCGTTACCATTAGCGCTTCCCACTAACGAATCATTTCCATTACCGCCATCCAGCGTATTATAAAAACTATTACCAGTTATCAGCGTGTCATTCCCGTCACCACCTATGAGCGTAGTATAAAAACCATCGCCGCCCATTAACGTATCATTACCTTGACCACCATCCAGAAAACCACCCTCAATACCCCCTCCTATCAAAGTATCATTGAAATTGCTACCAGTAATCCCTTCAATCCCAGTCAACAAATCATTTCCACCGCCTCCAGAGGAAGTGCCCGTTGCAAGATTGACCGTCACCGCTGAGACTGCGTCAGAGTAATCAGCAACATCAAAACCCCACTGATCCCCTCCTGTCAATATATCATTACCCAAACCACCTCTCAGTGTGTCACTGCCATCACCACCCAGTAATGAATCATTTCCTTTATTACCAGTCAGCGTATTGTCTTTGGCATCACCGACCAAAGTATCATTCAAGTTACTACCTGTAACCCCTTCAATTCCAATGAGCGTGTCGTTACCATCTCCTCCAGAAGAAGTCCCCGTAGCGAGATTGACAGTCACCGCTGAAGTTGCGCCATCGTAATGGGCAACATCCACACTCCAGCCTTCCCCACCTATTAATACATCATTTCCTAGCCCACCGGTTAGATCATCAGAAACATCATCCAAGCCAATCAGTGTATCGTTTCCGTTTGTACCAATATAAGTAGTCATCGTATTTCCTTTAGGTTAATGGTGTTCTAAAAACACTTAAATGTAATATTTTGTTCGACGCAATGCTCCGATAAGTAGTTAATTGTTAAAAAATATTCACAAAATCACCTCCTTAAGTTATTAAATTCAAAGTAACGCTTCAAGCAGGTCGCAATGTGATATCTCGTCCAAGCAACCGTTTTGACACTCGGACTATGACTGGATTTTCGCGGAAACCATCCTCAGTCAATCCATTTTCATAACAATCCAACCACTCTCGTGTCTTTGGATCACGCAAATGATGGCGGCGAAATCCTTCTTGGATAAATCCTATGGCTTGTGTACTTTTTTGCGAATGTGGATTATTTGCAAGAACCAATGAAGTTAATTTATGCAACCCGATTTGATTAAAAGCAAAATCAAGCACTAACAACATCGCTATGGTGGAAGCTCGCTGACGATCATTGTTATCTGGAATTCCTATCAGTAATTCAGCACGCCGATGAGCAATTTGAATATCTACTAAACTGGCCAATCCGATCGGTTTTAAATTACAGCCGTTTAACGATATTGCAAATGGGCATGCATCTTCTTCTTTCTTGATGATCCGATGCATAGTTCTTGATTGTGCAACCGAAAACTCATTATTTCTGAGCGCAGAAAGAATCGATTCTGGACTGTGACTTTTACGTCCCATTGGAAGAAGTTGCTGCATAAATTCCTCATTCGCATAACATTGCTGCATGAATGGGAAATCACTCTCATCGGGTATTGCCAAGCGATGTTTTCTGCATGCAATGGGTGAATTCCATCGCCGATCTACAATAAACAATCTATCCAATAAAAGCGGGTGATGAGGGAATTTAGCCAATCCCTGTAAAATGTAATCGCGGGCACGGCCAAAATCCTTTTTACGGAATTGCTCATCAACCAAAGTCATCCAGTAAACAAGATTTGATTCGGCTGATGTTTCTACAGAACTTTTCTCATCAAGTCTTAACATAATCAAACTCACTTTTAGTGTTATTTTTCAGAAGAATACTTCAGCAAGATGAATAAAAGATGAATGAGTTTTTTTATCTGCGATTTGCAGTAGTCTGCCGAAATCGTTAGAAATTTTTACAGAACCCTATTTTTGCACTTCGGGTAAGGCTATAGAATCGCAGAGAAATCTACTGTGAGGAAAATCACAGTTACTACTAAATTGATGAAATAATTGACTTAAGGAGAAATATTGCGAAGTTCTCTTGCGCACAAAACAACTGCGCAAGAGAAGCGAATGAAGATTAAAGACAGAGAAGCGAGTAAAAACCGGTCTTGCTAATAATGACTAGCAGCATTGATTGAAAAGAAACATACAAATAACTGTTGCATCAATAATATAGCAAACCAAGATGCCACTTTCTAAAATTCAACAACGAATTCAGATGATAACACGCAGACTCCTTGATCAAAAATTACCGGTCTGAAAATCTACGTATCTCTTTTATTCTAACGACTACAAACCAATCCAGCTTATCTTCGTTAGCACACCGCCTCTTTCCAAATAATACAAAGTGCCATCAGGTGCGACCTGAATATCTACCAAGGAGCCTATCCCCGATGCAAAGACTTGTGTCTTAAACGTTGCAATATCATATCTACGAATCCATCCGGAGCAAAAATCACCATAAAAATAATCGTTAATATAATCATTAGGGAATTGTTCCATGACCGGATTATAAAAAGAACCGCCAATGATTGCGCAACCTGTAGCGCCAGTGCCGACATGTGGATAAGCCACAATTGGATTACGATAGGCAGGATTGGAGCTTCTGCCCTCAACAATAGGCCAACCGTAATTTACGCCTGCTACACCTCTATTGACCTCTTCCCAAGCATCCTGACCGACATCGTTAATATGGATACGACCGGTACCGGGCTGTACACCCAAAGTATAAGGATTGCGCAAACCTAATGCCCAAATCGCTCGATTAATACCCGTTGCGGTTTGATAAAATGGATTATCGGTTGGAATGCTGCCGTTTTTATTAATGCGAAGAACCTTCCCTTTAAGATTGGTCAAGGTTTGCGCATTACTCGGTGTGCCATTATCGCCAACTGCAATATAGAGTTTTCCGTCTTTTCCGAACTGAATGGATCCGCCATTATGCAGCTTCAAAGTACTCAGCGCTTGGATATCAAATATAATTTCTTCGCTTCCCGGTACGACAACATTACCGCTTGCCGTAAAGCGACTAATCCGATTGTGAATAACTGGACTCTTGCTGGTGTAATAGACATAAACCCATTGATTACTTAAAAAATCCGGATCGAACGCAATGCCTAGTAACCCACGCTCCCCGGTACTATCGACCTTGGTTGTAATGTTGAGAAATGCTTGGGATAACAGTTTGCCTTGATCGACAATTCGTATACGACCGGCTTGTTCTGCAATAAAAACACGTCCATCAGGGGCAATCGCCATTCTGGTTGGCGCAATGATATTCTGCGCAACGATAGTTTCTTCAAAACCTGCAGGAACGGCAGCTTGAATGGCCGTCGACAACATCGACAACATTACCACCGCTACCCATTTCAAACTGGCACTGAGTTTACGAGTAAAATCGCCTTGAATGCTTGCAGACTGAAAAGAAAAATAATTCTTAAATTGATATTGATTTAAAAGCATAGTTTTTTCCTTGCTGAAACGATAAGAAAAGGTGGGGGTGAGTGTGGGAAAACCAGAAATTCATTTTTTCTAAAAAATGAATTTACTGGAAATACGCTATGTAGTCAAACACACAAACATTGATCAAAACAGCTTTTAATCTTGCTTAAAAGTGTTTGCGATCAGGTAAATTTGAAAAATTGCTGACTAACTCTAGTTGCCAAGATTGAACCGGATGCTAAGCTGCTCACCCTTGAAGAAATGAGCGGCAGCTTAGCGTTGTACTGGTTTCACGATATGCATTGATGATTGACCAAGCTCTTACTTACTTTAACGAAAGACTTTCCAATGCTTTCTGATGATCCCATTTGCCGTGGAACAAATGTCCTTTTTTCTCAGGGGTGCGATCACTAGTCCAGGTTAAATAATTGCCATCAGGCGTAAATACCGGCAGGCCGTCAAATCCCTCCTTATCCGTTACCCGTACAGGTTCTTTTTGACCATCCACGTCAACGATATACAATTCAAAATTACGATGTCCGTGCACATTGGTAGAAAAAATAATGTACTTTCCGGAAGGATGATAAAAAGGCGCCCAAGACATCATGTTCAAACGCGTAATTTGTTTTTGATCAGAACCATCGATATTCATTGTGAATATCTCGGCTTCCCGACCACCTTCCGAAAAACGCCGCCAAACGATCCTCTTTCCGTCTGGGCTAAAAAATGGCCCGCCGTCATAGCTGTTGCCATCAGTCAGTCTTTTCACGTTGGAACCATCCGCATCCATGATATAAATATCGATCAGCGCAGAGGGATTAGCTTTGTGCAATGCAGCTTCTTCATCGGATAGTTTGTCCATATACGCTCTGCGATTGGAGGCAAAAGCAATCAGTTTTCCATCAGGCGACCAGGAGGCTTCAGCATCGTAGCCTAATATCTTGGTTAGATTGCGAATCTTTCCACCGGAAAAATCAGTCTCGTAAATATCATAAAACTCATCATAATCCCAAGCGTAAGATTGCCGTTCACCGGATTTTCTCCGCTCAATCTCAGCGATCATCTTGGCTTTGGCATCAGGATCTTCATGGGTGGATGAAAACAGCACTTTTTCCTGTGTGGGATGAACCCACGAGCAAGTGGTTTTACCGTTACCGGGAGATACCTGCTGCACCTTGCCACTGGGAAGATTTTTCAGGTAAATTTGATAAAAAGGATTCTCATCGGATACTTCCGCCTGATAAGCCATCCACTGCATATCCGCACGATAATAAGCTTCGCCAACACGTTTTTCTTTGTCAGAGAACTGATGCTCCCCGGTAATGAAATCCGTGGCGCCGACATGCATTGCTGTGGAAAAAATCAGAGCTGAAAATAATCCATTGATTAATGATGTGGATTTCTTGGAAACCGAATTCTGTGTGAAGCTTCTCATAAGATATACCAACCTCGTTGCTAAAGGGAAAACATTTAATCATAGCTGTAAAAAGAAAGTAAACAATATGTGTTATAGAATGCGCCGTGAACGACTCTTATCCTTAAAACGTAAAGAAAAGCATGCAAAAATCAATAAAATTTAGTGTCATAGGGACTTTCCTCATCCTCAGCACCATCTTTAGCCTGACCGCACTGGCCAGTAATCAGACCTGGTACCATCAGATGGAAATTACGCTAACGCCGGATACTTCCGAGATCCACGTTACCGATCAATTATCGGTTCCTGAACGCTATCGAAACCAGCAAACACCCACTCAACTCGATTTTAGCCTGCATGCCGACTTGACGATTACCGATATTCAGGGCGCACAAATCACTCTGCAAGCAACCGACACAGCTCCCCGCACTCGACCTGTTCCCTTAAAACATTACACACTCACCCTGCCACCTCATCAGCAAGCATTCACGCTGACTTTCAGTGGCAAAATCAATCACTCCGTGCAAGGCCCAGGGCAAGAATACGCGCGCAGCTTCAGTTATACGCCGGGAGTCATCTCGCAAGAAGGGATTTTCCTGGCAAACTCCAGCGCCTGGTATCCGCAGTTTACGGATGGCATGGTGTCATTCCGCTTGAATATCCAGGTGCCCGCCGATTGGGATATCGTCAGTCAAGGCACTTTGGTCAGTGAACAGAAGACCGCCACATCTCAAAGCGTGATCTGGGAAGAGCGACAACCCCAAGACGACATTTATATCGTCGCCGGTCGTTATCAGCGCTATGCTCAGTCCACAGGCGCAGTAAATGCATTGGTTTATTTGCGCAGCGCCGATGAAGCGCTGGCACAGAAATATCTGGATACCACCGCGCAATACATCGCAATGTATAACAAACTGCTGGGTCCTTATCCTTACACCAAATTTGCTTTGGTCGAGAATTTCTGGGAAACCGGTTATGGCATGCCATCCTTTACCCTGCTAGGTCCCAAAGTGATTCGTTTTCCTTTCATTCTGCATTCATCCTATCCGCACGAAATTCTGCACAACTATTGGGGCAATGGGGTATTCGTCGACTATGCCAAGGGAAATTGGGCGGAAGGATTGACCGCCTACCTCGCCGATCACTTAGTGAATGAGCAACGCGGCAAAGACGATGAATATCGCCGTGACGTACTGCAAAAATACACAGATTTCGTCAACAAGGAAAAAGATTTCCCGATCGCCCAGTTTGTTTCGCGCCACAGCTCCAGTTCGGAAGCCGTGGGCTACGGTAAGACCATGATGTTTTTTCACATGCTGCGTCAAGAATTGGGCGATGAAAACTTCGTGCGCGCCTTAAGGCAATTTTACAAACAGTTTAAATTCAAGCAAGCAACATTTGACGATTTGCAGGCCACTTTCAGCACTATTGCCGGCAAAGATTTTTCACAGCATTTCACACAATGGATCCACCGCAGCGGCGCCCCTAATCTGCACCTTAAGCAGGCACACGCTGAACGCACAGCGCAAGGATTCAAACTCAAGCTGTTAGTCGAACAAACACAGCCGGGCGAACCGTATCAGTTGACGATCCCTGTCTCGATCACTTTGGAAGGCGAAGAACTGGCGCACCAATCCCAAATCGTCATCAACCAGAAAACAAATGCAATTGAAATGAACTTCTCTGCACGCCCGTTGCGCATCGACATTGATCCGCAATTCGATGTATTCAGGCGTCTGGACAGTCGCGAAATTCCTTCTGCCCTGTCGCAAGGTTTTGGCGCTGAGAAACCCTTACTCGTGTTACCGGCAAGTGCTGATCCCGATTTATTGCAAGCTTATCGCTCATTGGCGGCAAACTGGCAAAAAACCCAATCCTCCGTGCTGGAAATCATCACTGATAACCAATTAACCGCTTTGCCCACAGACCGAACGGTTTGGCTCATGGGCTGGCAGAATAAATTCGGCAGCGCACTCACCACGGCTTTGACGCAACAAAATGTACTCTACCACCAGAAACAGCTGCAACTGAATCAGCAAAATTACTCACAAGCTGATCACGCCATTGTATTGACGGCAAGACAGCCTGCCAATCCGGATAAAACCCTGTTATGGGTAGCTTCCGATCACCCAAAAGCCATCAGCGAACTGGCCAGCAAATTGCCACATTACCGCAAATACAGTTATCTGGTATTCAAACAGGACGATGAACTGACAAATATCAACAAAGGTCAATGGCCGATCACTCAATCTCCGCTAACCCAGTGGATAACACAACCAGACAAGTCATCGATAACAACCGCTCACGTTGGCACTGCCAAGCCGCGGCGGGCATTGGCAGAGTTGCCTCCCGTTTTTTCCGAAAGTCGCATGTTGGCTGATATTAAACATTTGGCCAGCGAATCCTTCAAAGGACGCGAATTGGGCAGTCCGGAACTGGATACTGCAGCTGCTTATATCGCCAAGCACTTTCAACAAATTGGCTTGCTACCCGGAGGAGATGGCAACAGTTACTTTCAGACTTGGCGGCAAGAGGTAGGCGCACCGAAAGGAGAGATCGGCTTGCGCAATGTGATCGGAATTCTGCCTGGCACCAATCCGCAATTGGCCGGACAGAGCCTGATTGTCGGTGCGCATTATGATCATCTTGGCATGGGTTGGCCGGATGTGCGTGCAGCCCATCAAGGAAAAATTCATTACGGCGCGGATGACAATGCCAGCGGAATTGCTGTCATGCTGGAACTGGTGCGGCAAATTATTCCTAAATGGCAACCCGAACGCACCATCATTTTTGTGGCATTTACCGGTGAAGAAGCAGGACTACTGGGTTCCAGACACTACACCCATAATACAAAAGACTTTCCGGTGGAAAAAATAACCGCCATGCTGAATCTGGATACCGTAGGCCGACTAGGCAACAATCCGGTCACGCTGTTTGGCATTGGCAGTGCGCGCGAGCTAGTGCATGTTTTCCGTGGCGCGGGCTTTGTCACCGGCATTCCGATTAATACCGTACAAGATGACTTCGGTTCCAGCGACCAGGCGGCATTCATCCAGGCGGGAGTGCCCGCCGTGCAATTTTTCGCCAGTGCACACGAAGACTACCACGCCCCCGGCGACACTATAGATAAGATTGATTCTGCGGGATTGGTCAAAGTAGCTGCCATCCTTAAGGAAGCCGTCGAATATCTGGCCAACCGCATCGAACCGCTGACTGTCACTTTGCCATCACCATCGACACCCCATCAACCTGCACCGGCTAAAGACAAACGCAAAACCAGCCTCGGCACTGTACCGGATTTTTCCTATCAAGGCGAAGGTGTACGTGTGGACAACGTTATACCGGGATCGCCAGCCCAGCAAGCAAAATTACAAACAGGCGATATCTTGATTCAACTCGCCGGACGGCCCATCAGTGACTTGGCAGCATACGCAGATATCCTGCGCACGCTTAAGGCGGGAGAGAAAGTTGAATTACGCTTCCGACGGGATGGTGAGGTAACTACAATTGAGATGGAATTGGTTGAACGCTAACCAACTTAAGACAGATCTTTTTTGGTTTAAAGAAGGATGGCTTCAAATGGCGTTCGCACCCCATTTTGATTTTCCTTCTTTGCCAAACAATGAAATATTATCAGCGAATTAAAGCCATATGGCATCGCTATCCGTGGTGAAGATGAGTTCTTCGGTTTCTGGAAAGCCACCGATCCCATAAATTATTAATGCAATAGGAATCATGACAATCAATCCGACCAGGAGCGTGTTGCCCAACGCTTTCCATGCGGAGAAGCCCTGCACCTGTCCGATACATTTCAGTAGCACAACAAATGCCCACACTCCAATAATCATTTCAATGGCACCATAACCAAACAATACGAATAGCAAGGAAGGATTGACATCAATATTTGGCGTTTCAGTAGTAAATAGCTCTTGACCAAAGATTGCAAACGAAGGAATCCACAACACTAAAGAACATATGACAGGCACACTGGACCACGCAATGGCCGCCCGCAAATTCTCAGCTGAAGCCTTTCCACCCATCCAACCCCCTGTCCATCTGAATAGCGCACCAAAAAGATATAAGCTGACAATGCCGCCAATCGATCCAGCAGCGACAACAATGAGCAGAATCAGAGGCAAACCCAATTCATCCCCCGCACTTCTCTCACTGGCCTGGTTTAAGGCATCAGCAACTCCACTGACTGCCGCCAACACCCAAATGTACCGTTGCGGGTTTACGTCAACGATCTGTTGAATAGTTGCACGCGGTCTTGTCCATATTGATACCCAAGGATTGAGCATTTGCTGAGTAGTGTTTTCCATATCGTTATCTTTTATCAGTTGAAATTAACGTTCATCGTCCGGTACAGAGTGGTCACGGCAATTAATCATTGGATAGAAACCTTTCCAGCATCAGACCTGTTCGCTAGCAGTTCTTTGTCATTCTGAGTGTAGCGAAGAATATCGACAATTCAAAAGGATTCCTCACTTTATTCATAAATTTTCATCGATGATTACGACAATTTTTCCAAAATCCTGACCAATGTCTTTGATTAGTTCTCATCGACAAAGCAATGTTGCATCAAAGCGACACAATTCGTGCGTACCAGGCAATATTCAGCACCCAAACTACTGGAGCTATGTGAAAGAATGGGGAAACAATATCTGGCCGCATTGCAAGAATTAAGAAAGAAAAGCAAATGCAAGTGCAAACATTGCGGAAAGTTTACCGATATAAGAATTTAGTTATTATTAACCATAAGGAGACAGGCATGAAAAGAATTTTGAGCGTAGCAGTCATGGCAGTAACGCTTTCTGGATGCGCCACGATGTTTAACGGCTCTACGCAACAAGTAGCTATCCGCAGCAATCAAATGGATGCTGACCTGTACGTTAACGAAGCGCTGATTGGCAAAGGCAATGCCGTGACAACCTTCCGAAAAAAGGAAGATTACATCATCACCGCTCGTAAAGATGGCTGCAATGCTGTATCTGTCCCGGCATCAAAATCGTTCGATGCAACAACGCTCCTGGGCATCTTGATTGATTTTGGCATCATTACCATCCTAGTTGTGGATGGTGCAGGCACCGGAGCATGGAACAAGTTTGATCAAACCAGCTACGTGATAGACCCACAATGCCCGATCAAGAGATCATTCAATCAATTTAATTATTGACCCGTAGGGGCGCATGATTGTGCCCTGGTAGTTATAACAGCACAAAGCCCGTTATAGCCGGGCTTTTTTATTCTGCTCTTAGAAAAATCTATGATAAACGCTTATTAAAACTTTGAGTTGAGCAGTACCCAATAGAGTTTGAATAGCTGTTGCACGTTGGCCTGCACGCTCTGAACCGGTAAATAACCAATTCTTTTTTCCAATCGCGATGGAGATCTCTGCATCACTGTGTTTTTGAGCTTTTCTGTTCGTTTCCATCATAATTAAATCAAATGCTTACAGAGCTCACGCATTCGATAAAGCCAGTTATGCAGAGGTCTCATAGGTCTAATAACATTTTCTATGGGATTGTTGTCAACTCCAGTTGGAGTTTTCACAAATGCCTATTCTTTATGTGAGTTTATTCACAGCATTGTTATTTTTTTCACGCTAATTTGTGTATATCTGGTTATTTCTAACCGTTATCTCTAATTTGTACAGGAGGAAACAATGGCTTTTGCTGGAACAGATAGCGATCACTGGTTGTTGCAAACAAAAACTGAAACCGAGACGCCTAACGCCCCTACCCAACGTGACTTTAAGTGGGAATATGAAGGAGATGAGATTTTTGATGAAACAACATCTGCTCAAGTGACTCATGATATCGCTTATCAGGCAACCAATTGCAACGAATGGGATATAGCCGACGAGCTGTATGATCAAAGCGATGATGAATGGCTCATTGATTGCATGGGCAAGGACCTCATTAACAAAGAGGATGAGTGCTGAAACAATATGCACAAAGATGCATAGAGCCCGTTTTAATATTCATGGCACCGAGCTGACATTGATCCAGAACTGAGCGTTCGGACCGACAATATGGTCATAAAGTGGCCGCTGCGTATTTCCATCATAAGGGAATTGCAAGACAAAATCAGCAAATTCGCCAGGTCGAATCACGCCTATGGGATGGGGAAAGGGTGCAGATCCTGTATGCAGCCGGTGATCTACCGAGTCATCATTGATAATCCGCAATGTTTGTCCAGTGATGCCCATCACCATTTGTTCACGGGTATTCCACGAGCCAGTCCCGGTTCCCGCAGGAATGCGAAACTCAATCCGCTCCGGTGGATCGTCCGAATTGGACGGATCACTATCAATATGCAGTTCGCGTCGCAGCGTACTCGAAATAGTTTCATTTTGATTACTAGCCAATGACAGTAGAATGGCATGAAGTTCGTCATCAATTTCTATTGCACGCAACTCACGTCGGAGAATGGTAGAAGCCGTTTGTCCTGTTCCCATGCCTTTTGATAGCAGATATTGATAAATATCCTCATCCACCGGGATTGATTTCATCGAGTTACCTCAATTGATAAAAAGTAATGTATTAGAAAATTTTCCCAAGTACCCAGGTTATGCGGCGATCAAGTTCAGTAGCAAGATACACCGAATCTCTTAATCAATGCTCCCTGATTCTAATATTAATTTCAGGAACCCGTTGCTGAGGCGGTGGGAGCAGGCGATTCAAGCCCAATACTGTGATGCGATGCGCAGCATTGAAGCTGGGTGCCCCATCCTGATCGCGCAGGATAGACGATACTTTATATTCCATGCTGTGGGCATTCGGATCAAAGCGGATATCATGTATCCAGATACCCGCGCGCTGCACCTGCTGTTCTTCACACTCGTTGGACAGATCCCAACCGGTCAGCATTGGCACAGCATAATCAAATGGCAAATCATTGATACGAAATGTTTGAGTACGCACAATTCCGTCAGTATTTTTGCGGCAGGTGCTGGTTATACCGATGCGCGGATTGAGTGCCAGGAAATCTGCACGCAATTTGACGCTGCTGCCGCGGATCAGAGCGACGCGTGTTTTAATCCGGTGTGTACGGGTATCGTTGTCCTTAAAGATGGTCTGAGTGACCCAATGCGGATTGCCATCAGCACTGAGCGAAGCACCGGTTTGGGACAGGCTGTAAGCAATCTGCAACAAGTCATAATCAGCACGATCACCCCATTTGCAGGGCGGAAAACGCAATTCGCATTCAAAAGTATCATCGAATTGAAAATCAAATCCGCGCGGGATGATAGCAATAGCATCATTGGTTTTTAAGGTGCCTTTACTGCCGGTGTTCTCCAGCGTAGCGACAGCACCTTGTCGCTTAGTTTGCAGTAAAGATGTTTCGATTCCGTTGTAATCTCCCTCTATCGTGGCATCAAACCAAACTGAACGATAACCAAATCCGGTATAAAACACACAAAACTCATAGGCTTCTTCGCGATTTTGATCCTCCAGCTTTCCTTGCGCTTCAAATACCAGAAAAGCGGAGCCTGCATTCTTAACCAGCTTGCTGTGCGTGATATCTACCCGCATGGCGTGAACCTCGCGATCGCGATTCAGATAGCGCAAGTCCCAGCCATTCAACACCACCGTACCGCTGTCGACATAGCTGGGCATTTCGATCCATTGCAACACAGTCGCCGCCTCGCTTCCTTTGTCGCGTTGCATGCATTTACTGCCTTCAATCAGAATGAATTTGCCTTCATCCTCAAAAACCGTTTTTCCTGCACCCTTTAAGGTGAGTTGCTCGAATAGTGTTGCAGGTTGGGATTTATCTATGGATAAAGTAGTTTTCTTTACTTGGGGTTTACTCGCGCAGGCAGTGAGTAAAGATAGAATGCATATTGCAAGAAACAGAGATGCATGGCGAATCATTCTTACGCTCCCAATATAAGTGTCGTGTCACGAAAACAATACCCGTTCGGTTGAGTTTAATTCACACAAAAAAGAAATAGCAGTAATGCCCACACGCAGTGTATAGCGAAACCACTCGGCAGTTAGGCTTAGTTAGCCTTTCACTCGGCTGATTTTGGCGATTTCCTCAAGGTGCCTCAGGCCACGCATGATTTGCGCAAGATGATGGCGGTTGTTAACTTGCAAAATAAAGTGCATTTGCATGTAATCCTCTTCATTTTCCATTGCGATATCATCAATATTCGATTCTGCTTTGGCGATTTCAGCCGCAACTCGAGCCAATACCCCTTGCTTATTCGCCGCAGTCACTTTGATACTGGCTTCAAAAACCCTAGTGATGTCTTTACCCCAAGCCACATCCAGGTAATTTTCTGAGTTTCTCTGGCTATGGGCAATATTGGCGCAATCATACGTATGGATGACCAAACCATGATCTTTCTTGATCAACCCGACAATCTGGTCTCCTGGAATAGGGCGACAACATTTGGCAAATTGCACCGTTAGCCCTTCGGTCCCCATAATGATGATCGGTCCGGCTGTTTGTTCGCTGGCAATGGATTCTACCGGTGAGATCAATCGTTTCGCTACAATCGCAGGCAATTGTTTTCCTAGAGCCATTTCAGCCAATAACTCTTCCTTGGATTTGACACCGCTGTCGCGTACTAATTTTTCCCATTGCGTGGCACTAATTGCCTCCGGATTGATATTAAAAGACAACAGCGCCTGATTAAGCATACGCTCTCCCAATTTGACTGATTCGTCGTATTGGATAGTTTTCAGGAAGTGACGAATATGCGAGCGCGCCCTCCCCGTTGCCACATATCCCAACCAGGCTGGATTGGGTTTTGCATAGGGAGCGGTGATAATTTCCACCCGATCGCCGCTTTTGAGTTTGGTGCGCAGCGGCGCATTCTCACCATTAATTTTAACCGCCACGCAGCAATTGCCAACATCAGAATGCACCGCATAGGCAAAATCGACAGCAGTCGATCCTCTGGGCAGCGTCAGAATTTTTCCTTGCGGAGTGAACACGTAAACATCGCCGGGAAACAAATCGATTTTGAGATGCTCTAGAAATTCCAGAGAATCGGTCGATCCACTTAGCGTTTCCAGTAAGCTTTGCAACCATTGGCTGGTTTTCAAGTGCAGATCATTGAAATCACCATCCGAGCTTTTATACAACCAATGTGAGGCAACGCCATTCTCGGCAATGCGGTGCATTTCTGCCGTGCGAATTTGTATTTCAATCGGAATACCGAACGGACCTAACAAAGTGCTATGCAAGGATTGATAGCCATTGGCCTTAGGAATGGCTATATAGTCTTTGAACTTACCGGGAATGGGTCTATATAAACTATGCAGCATACCTAATGCGACATAGCACGAGGGAATGTCTTTGACCACTACGCGGAAACCATAAATATCAAGCACTTCGGAAAATGATAAATGCTTATCGACCATCTTGGTATAGATGCTGTACAGATGCTTCTCGCGTCCATTGACTTCCGCATCCAGTCCCACTTCTGCTAGTTTCTGCTTGATCGCTTCCAGAATCTTCCCCACGACCTCACGCCGATTACCACGCGCAGACTTAGTCGCTTTGACCAACACTTTGTAGCGCGTGGGATAAGAATAACGGAACCCGAGCTCTTGCAATTCCTGGTAGATATTGTTTAGTCCCAATCGATGTGCAATGGGTGCATAAATTTCAAGCGTTTCGCGGGCAATGCTGCGCTGTTTGATCGGCAACATGGCTTCAAGCGTACGCATATTATGCAATCGATCGGCCAGCTTAATCAGAATGACACGAACATCTCGCGCCATCGCCAACAGCATCTTGCGGAAATTCTCAGCTTGAGCTTCCTCCTGTGTTTGGAATTCAATCTTCGCCAGTTTTGACACACCATCCACCAATTCTGCCACCGGCTCGCCAAACCGTTCACTGATCTCCGTTTTGGAAATATCGGTATCTTCCACTACATCATGCAATAAAGCCGCCGTCAGCGTAGGTGCATCCAGATGCAGTTTACTCAAAATCCTCGCTACTGCTAATGGGTGAGAGATATAAGGTTCACCTGATTTGCGGAATTGCCCGGAATGAGCACCCTGACCAAATACATAAGCATTCCTCAGTTGCTCTATATCTTCCGGTTTAAGATATTGCGCTGTCTCTGAAAATAGAAAGTCGGCTTCAGACATGGAATTTAATCAACTCAAAGATACTCACTTAAAGGATGCTCAATTATTTTGCAGCGATAAACAAAGCAGATTGTCGATTCAGATCATTCAGATGATGATCAAGCTTCTCAAACTGATCTTTGATGGATTATATGATGGGATTTACTGCGAATGAAAGAAAGTAATAAGACTTGATTCTGTAGCTGAGGAAAATAGTTACAAAATACCGGCACACCAATTACACAATGATCACACTACAGGCACAATCGCACTGCAATCAATGCATAATCAGTCTGTCATGGATACTGATACATCACATATTTTTGGGATTCAAAATATCCATGCCAATTTTTCCTTGCGCCAATTCACGCAAAGCAACAACGGTCGGCTTATCACGTGCAGGTTCCACCATCGGTGCTGAACCAATCGCCAATTGCCTGGCTCGGGCTGTCGCCACTAATGTCATGTCAAATCTATTAGGAATTCTTTTTAAGCAATCATCAACGGTAATTCGTGCCATGGGCTTAGTCTCGGTTATTAAAGAATTTAGATAAACAAAGGTTAAAAAACTATACCATCATAAAAAACGACTAGGTCAGCTGAGTAATCAATACACAGTGCGTAGCCATCTGGCGCACTCTTTTTAAGCGCTCTGCTTTAACGATACAAGTCAAATCATTAAGGGCTTCTTCCAGTTTGTTGTTGATAATAACATAATCAAACTCACCGATATGACTGACTTCTTCGCGGGCAGCGGCTAACCGTTGTTGAATGACATCTACATCATCTTGCGCCCGTGCTTTTAATCGCATCGCCAAGGCATCAGCTGATGGCGGCAAAATAAAAATACTAATGGATTCAGGGAAAAACTGATGTACTTGCTTGGCGCCCTGGCAATCAATCTCAAGCAGAATATCGCGCCCGGATGCCACTGCCTGGTCAATCCATTTCTGCGATGTGCCATACAGATTGCCATAAACCTCCGCACTCTCCAGAAATTCTCCATTGACAAGCATCTTCCTGAAGGTGTCTTCACTCACAAAATGATAATCACGTCCGTTCACTTCCTCTGAACGCGGTGGGCGCGTGGTGTGCGAAATCGATAAGCTCAGGTTCAGGCCCGATTTGAGCAATGCCTTAACCAAGCTGGTTTTTCCAGCACCCGAGGGTGCGCTGATAATAAATAAGCAACCTGTAGATTTAGTCATTTTCTGCCTATTCGATAAGTGATCCCTATTTTATCTTGATAAAAAGATATTAATGAATGTCATGCTTGTTGAAATAATTCTGATGATATTCTTCAGCAACGTAAAATTGAGCCACAGGTAAGATTTTTGTCACCACAGCATCCTGCCAGCGTCCACTTTGCTGCAGCTGATGCATAGAGGCTTGAGCGATAGCCTCCTGTTCGGGTGTGAAAAAGAAGATCACCGAACGGTATTGCGTGCCAACATCATAACCCTGGCGATCCTGAGTCGTGGGATTATGGCAATTCCAGAAATGCTCCAGCAATGTTTCCAAACTGACTACCGCTGAATCATACTCAACCAGAACGACTTCGATATGACCAGTAGTGTTACTGCACACGGCGTCATACGTTGGATGCTCAGTATGACCGCCGGAATAGCCGCAAGTGGCATTGGTTACGCCCCGGATACGACGAAAAGCCACTTCCACGCCCCAAAAACAACCTGCCCCAAAAATTATCTTGCTCGTTGCCATTGAAGTTTCACCTGGAAAATATCATAAAAAAACGCCTTGCCTGACGATACCTGTCACTCACAGGGATTAGCTGGCGGTTTTCTCTTTACGTACCTTTTCAATCAGCTCCTCCAAAGCCTTGACCGTATCTTGCGGAGTTCCGCCTTTTTTGCCACTGGTCAGGTATTTACCGTTAACGGCCAGCGCCGGAACGCCCATCAATTGATACTGACGTGTCATTTGCGTTGATCTGGCAACGTGATTCTGTACTGCGAAAGATCTATAGGTATCTTCAAATTTTTTTCTATCGATACCTTGCTTTTCAATCCAATCAAATAAAGTAGGCTCTTTATCCAGATCAATTTTGTCCCGATGGATGGCATCAAAAATTTTGTCATGCAATGTATCGGTCAGTTTGAGCACTTCTACGGTATAGAACAATTTTGCACCCGATACCCAGTTAGCACGCAGAATGGCTGGTACATAGCGAAAACTCACATCACTGGGCATATTCTTCAGCCAAGCTTTAAGATGCGGATGCAAGCTGTAGCAATGCGGGCAGCCATACCAGAAAAACTCCAGGACCTCAATTCTATCAGCATTCTCAATGGGTTGTGGGTTTGCGACCACCGTATAATCCCTACCTTCAACAATATCTGCACGCACACTCAAACTATTGATTAGACCAAAACTCAGCAATAACAAAAAAACTGCAAGTGATTGACGTCGACTCATGCTAACTCCTTAAATAAATTATCTAACGGGTTAATACTTTGCTGCTTGCAAGACCATCTCAATTTGCCTTAATAAATTGCGCGGCGATTCCATTTTCTCTTAAAGTAGCGCTGATTTCATCCACATCTGCTCTATTAGCAAAAGGCCCGACACGCACTCTATACCAAGTGCCTTTCTCGGCCAGATCAATAGGCTGGATGGAGGCTATCGCACCCAGTAGCGCAAGCCTTGCTTTCATATTTTCGGCATCATCGCGGCTCCTGAATGATCCGGCTTGCAGGAAGAATTTTTCCGCCGGTTTAGTGCTCTTGGTTTGTGGAGTGACCGTCGGTTGCAGCGTGTCTGTAGATGGCTGGGTGGATGGGGTGCGTGGATGGATCGTGGCCAATTGCGACTTGGTGTCAGTCGGAGAAACGCTGGGTTGAACAGCCGCTACCGGCGGTTTCACCATTTCCACCGATTTAGGACTCACCTCTGGAATCTTGGGCGGCACTGGCGGCTGAGTCGGCTTTTCTTCCATGCGTTTGTAGGCTGGATCGATCTCCGGCTCTTCAATACCGGGCAGTATCTTATAAAAATCGAAACGGGGTTTTTCTTCGATCGCGACGATAGACTCTTCAGGCGCCGTTTTTGCAGGTGTTTTTGATTGCTCGGGAGCCGGTTTAGGTTCGGCTTTTTCTACTTTCTCTGATGAACTGATCACTTTTTCATTGGATAGAAATGGGCTGGGCGCATAATTGATATACAACCAGATCCCGATGGCACTCACAAGCCCTAATGCGTAACCGACGAATCCACCAAAAAAAGCAGAACCTCCGCCTTCCTTGGTAGAATTTGAAGCCTTACGGGTCTTATAGTCTCGACTCATGAGTATCCTTATGGGTGAATTCGGTTACATTTTATCAGGTGCACTGACGCCCAGTAGCTTGAGACCATTATTCAATATCTGCCGGATGGAGGCAATCAGCGCCAAGCGCGCATACAGCAATGAAAGTTCTGGCACCAGGAAACGTGTCGAATTATAGTAACTATGAAACTCACTTGCCAGCTCTCTAAGATAAAAAGCAATAAGATGCGGTGAAAATTCCTTGGCAGCCGCTTCCACAGTGTCGGGAAAATCGATGATCTTTTGCAGCAAGGCCAGCTCCGCAGGACTGGAGAGTGGCTCCATACTGGCTGTGGCCAAAGTAGCCATATCGCCGTCCCATTGTGCCAGCACGCTACAAACCCTCGCGTGCGCGTACTGTACGTAATAAACCGGATTGTCGTTGCTTTGCGATTTAGCCAAATCAAGATCAAAATCCAGGTGCTGATCACTTTTACGCATCACATAAAAAAACCGCGCCGCATCCTTGCCGACTTCCTCGCGCAGTTCCCGCAACGTGACAAATTCGCCGGAACGCGTAGACATGGGCGCTTTTTTTCCATCGCGATACAGCACAGCAAACTGCACCAGCGCAATTTCCAGCTTCGCCGGATCCAGTTCCAGTGCCTGTAAAGCGCCCTTTACCCGCGCAATATAGCCATGATGATCTGCTCCCCAGATATTGATGACCTGCTCAAAATCGCGTTCGAATTTATTCAGATGATAAGCGATGTCGGAGGCAAAATAGGTAAATTGGCCATTTTCCCTTTGCACTACCCGATCTTTTTCGTCACCGAAATCCGTTGAACGAAACCATTTAGCACCATCCTGCTGATATAAATAATGCTTTCTTTCCAGCAATTGCATGGTATGTGCGACCTGGCCATTATCGAACAACGATTGCTCCGAAAACCAGGTATCGAATTCCACGCCAAATTCCATTAAATCATTGCGGCAATCGCCTAATTGCTCGGTCAGCACGAAATTGTGCAGATAAGCATAATCCTGTCCCAGGATTTTTTTCGCATTGGTAATCAATCTATCCAATTGCTCGTCGGTATCGACCGCTTCAGTGTGGGCCGATTCCGGAAAACCATCCAGCAACATGGCCGGCTGATGCACATAACGATCTGCATGCGCCTGGAATATCAATTGCGCCATGTTTTTCACATATTCGCCCTGATAGGAATTGGCGGGAAAAGGAATGTGCACATGGTTCAATTCTAGATAACGCAGCCAAGTGGACAGCGTTAGGATATCCATCTGCCGCCCGGCGTCATTCACATAAAATTCGCGTGCAACATCAAAACCCGCCGCTGCCAGTATATTGGAAAGACTGGCGCCGATGGCTGCGCCACGGCCATGGCCAACATGCAATGGACCGGTTGGATTGGCCGAAACAAATTCCACCTGAATTTTCTTTCCTTGACCGAACTGGTTGCTGCCAAAAGCCTCTTGGCTATGCAGAACATGATGCAAATATTGCTGCTTGGCGGCATGCTTAAGGAATAGATTGATAAATCCTGCGCCTGCGATTTCAATCTTCTCCAAATAAGACGAAGCAGGCATAGCATCAATCAATAATTGAGCAATTTCACGCGGATTTTTATGCAATGGCTTGGCCAGTTGCATGGCCAGATTACAGGAATAATCACCATGACTGGCTTGCTTGGTGCGTGCCAGTTCAATGCGGACGGCAGCATCCAACGTGGTGATGCGGCTGGCGGCTTGATGCAGCAATTCAGCAAAATGGGTTTTAAAATTGGGTTGAGCAGATAAAATCATGGTTAAGCATTAAGACGATTAATAGTGTTATTGAATTGGATGACACGACACTGATGCAATGTTCTCATCGACGCATTCTGCTCATTTTATCAGGTACATCGATCAGACTACAGACTGTTGGCGGTATGTTTCAAATAGACAAATTCCGACACTGACAGAGATATTCAAGCTCTCTACACTGCCCAGCATGGGAATGCGCACCAACTGATCGCAGCTTTCTCGTGTCAAGCGCCGCATTCCTTTTTCTTCAGAGCCAAATACCCAGGCAACCGGCCCTTGAATCTTGAAATGAGTCAGATCGTAATCAGCATCTTCAGCGGTGCCAATGATCCAAATGCCCTGTTGTTTTAATTGCTTGATGGTGCGTGCCAAGTTGGTCACCGCAATATAGGGGACCGTATCCGCAGCACCGCTGGAGACTTTATATACGGTAGCCGTCAAACCGACCGCACGGTCTTTGGGTGCAATCACCGCATGTACACCCATGGCATCGGCGACTCGCAAGCAGGCGCCCAAATTGTGTGGATCCTGAACACCGTCCAGAATCAATAAACGCGCTGGTTCGGTCAACGTATCCAGCACGTCGTCAAGATCGACATAACTGCGTGAAATATCGATATTGGCCACGACGCCCTGATGACGATCATTACCCACCATGCTAGTCAATCGAAATCCATCACAGGCGATCAAACGCATTTCCTGAGACTCAGCCAAATTAATCAGTCCACGCACCCGCTGATCACTACGCGCGCCATCAATAAAGATCTCTTTGATGCTATCCGGATTCTGCCGCAAGCGGCTGGTCACGGCATGGAAGCCAAAAATAAGGCGTGTGTTAGACATAATGCTTAATAAAACCTAAATTTTGTTAAGCATTGCTTAACGATTAGCGATAGCGATCGGACAAAACAAAAGCCAGGGCATTCATTGAAATCACCCTGGCAATTCAAACAGGCCATTGCCGGACTCCGGTTTTCTCGTCCATTATCAACGATCCCGCAAGCCCGGTATTGTAAAGCAATCCAGCCCCTAAAGCGACTGCTTACCTTTGCTTGAAGCCTTTGTTTTTGAGTGAGTTGTTTTTTTTGTGCGACTGGCTTTTTTGTCCGGTTCCGCTAGCACAAAATCAATTTTGCTGGTTTCCAGATCCACACGCACCAATTTGACGCACACCCGATCGCCAAGGCGGTATTGTTTGCCGCTGCGTTCACCCAGCAGCGTATGTTTGATGGCATCGAAATGAAAATAATCGCTCGGCAACTCAGAGATATGCACCAATCCCTCGACATAAACATTATCCAACGCCGCGAACAAGCCGAAACCTGTCACGCTACTGATCACGCCGTCGAAGCATTCTCCAATTCTATCCTGCATGTAAAAGCACTTCAGCCACGATTCGACATCACGGGTCGCGTCATCGGCACGCCGTTCGGTCAATGAGCAATGTTTACCCAGCTCGTGCCAATCTCCTGGTTGATAAATTTCTCCGTGCAGCACTGCTTTAATTGCGCGATGAATCAGCAAATCCGGGTAGCGACGAATAGGCGACGTGAAATGCGTGTAAGAATCATAGGCCAAGCCGAAATGCCCGGTCACATCCGGACTGTAAACTGCCTGTTGCAAGGACCTGAGCATCACGGTTTGCAGCAATTGCGCATCCGGCCTGTCACGTATTTTGAGCAAGGTTTGTGCGTAATCCTTGGCGCTGGGTTTATTTTTACCCCCCAACTGAATACCAAATTCCTTGAGAAAATTACGCAGCGCATCAATTTTTTCCGGTGAGGGACTTTCATGAATCCGGTACAGCGTAGTATGTCCATGTTTCTGTAGAAAATCCGCCGCACATACATTGGCTGCCAGCATACATTCCTCAATTAAGCGATGTGCCTCAGTGCGTTGCACCGGCTCAATCTTGTCGATTTTTCCCTGATCATTGAAGAACATCTGCGTTTCTGTGGTTTCAAAATCAATCGCACCACGTTTCTTACGCGCTTTGAGCAATGCCTTAAACAACTTGTAGGCCAACTGCAAATACGGCAACAGCTTGGCATGTGCCTTGGCTTCAGCTCCTTTTGGGTCGGCCAGCATCGCTGCTACGATAGTGTAAGTCAGGCGTGCATTTGAGCGCATGACCGCAGGATAAAAAACATAATCCAGTATTTCACCACTCTTTTTAAATTGTATTTCACACACCATGCACAGCCTGTTCTTGTCCGGATTGAGCGAGCACAATTCATTCGACAGCGCTTCGGGCAGCATGGGAATAACCCGGCGCGGGAAATACACGGAATTGCCGCGATTCAGGGCCTCCTGGTCAATCGCATCTTTCGGCCTGACATAGTGACTGACATCCGCGATCGCCACATACAAACGGAATCCGCCTTCCTCTTCCTCGCAATAAACCGCGTCGTCAAAATCGCGGGCAGTCTCGCTGTCAATGGTGACCAATGGTAAGTGGCAAATATCTTTGCGTCCGGTCAGTTCTTTTTTTAGAACACTTTTGGGGAATTTAGCAGAAAGCTTTTCAATTTCTGGAGGAAATACATACGGCAAATCGTGTTTGCGCAATGCAATCTCGATCTCCATCCCCGGCGCCGTGTAGTCGCCCAGAATTTCTATGATCTTGCCGATCGGTTGTGATTGCTTATTCGGCTGTTGAATGATTTCGACGATGACAATCTGACCCGCTTTGGCCTTTAATGAGTGCTCCTTGGCAATCAGAATATCTTGGCTGATGCGCTTATTTTCCGCCACGACAAACAAAATACCGTGATCGATGTGTAATCGCCCCACCAACTGCGCATTGGTATATTCCAGCACCTCGACGATAGCGGCTTCGCGCCGTCCACGCCGGTCCAAGCCAATTTCACGCACCAACACCCGGTCACCATGCAATGCTTTGTGCATTTCCTTGGCACTCAGATACAAATCCGGGCTGCCGTCATCAGGAATCAGGAAACCAAATCCGTCTGCATGCCCCTGAACCTTACCTTTGATCAGGTCAAGTTTTTCCATCACGCAAATATCGCCCTTGCGATTGCGGAAAATCTGTCCTTCACGCACCATCGCCGTTAATCGGCGATTAAACAACTCTTCTTCCTTCTTGGTGATATCCAATAATTTGTGTAACACACGTTCAGTCGTTGGAATTCCCTGCTGCTTCAGAAGCTGCAAAATATATTCCCGGCTGGGTAGCGGGTGCTCATAGCGTTCTTTCTCACGCTTTAGGTGAGGATCCAGATTACGTAGTTTTTGATTCTTCTTAATTGACAAAGCAATGGTTTCCTATAGAATTACGCGTTCTTTGGCATTCTGACCGGATGCCTTTTGCCCAGATGGCGGAATTGGTAGACGCGCATGGTTCAGGTCCATGTGCCTTCGGGTGTGGAGGTTCGAGTCCTCTTCTGGGCACCATCAGCACCAAATAAGTTATTGAGTATTAGTGTAATCATATTTTTACTCAAAATATGCCTAAAACACTAAGTCAGAATAATTCGACTGCATAAATTCTAATCAACAAATCAATCTCCGACAACTCCAATATCGATCTTATATCATACTCCAGAAGGATATTTCCTTAATATCTGTAGCAAAAACGGAAATTCAATCTCCTCTTCTAAAATCCCGCACATAAAAATTTCACTCGGCAAACCTCAGCACAAATAGCGAAGTTAAAATGCACTACTAAAACACACTCTTCAGTGGAATGATAAAGAGCTTCGGCATGCGATCATCGGTAATGGTAGGGAACGGGAATGAATGCGAAGTTGCGCGTTATTTTGGAGTTCACCACAAGGCTGACAAGCTGGTATGCCAATGCACTACACCAGCAGCGGCATCACGCATTGAATGACGATAAATGCGATTTTAGTCTCGAATTTATATCAGGATCGCATTTATCGCCTATTTCCTGATGCAATAAACTTAATACCCGCCACGCCGAGCTGGTACCGGATCATCGGCGGGATATATTTTCTCAGCTTTGTCTGAATAAAGACTGGGTAGATACTGAACTGGTTTAGGATCGCTACAAGCGATCAGCAATACAATTCAGCAATTAAAATAAATGGACACTTCATCATATTCTCCCTTTTTATCAAATGTGTGCACCATAAAACCAATACGCACTCAACTCACTGCAGATATATTTGCCTTTAATCTGCATGGTGAGATCTTAAAAAAGCAAATCAAACGATATAGTGAGTATTATTTGATTGCTTCGGCCATTAATCGATGAGAACTGGCTATGTCCATATTTGCTTTAACCGCCTGTTCATAAGCCATAATTGCGCTTCTGGTATGTGACTGTAAATCTAATGCTTGCCGACCATAGTAAGCGGCATGGGCTTCATATTCTCCCAGCAATTTCTTGCGCTCGTTTACTTTTGCCTGCAACTCTCTAGCTGTATCCTCATAATGCCTCGCTAATGCTTCATGGTCTGCTCGTGTTGTTGCTTTCTTGATAGCCAGTTCCATATCCATCGGATGAGGATTCATTTGAACGCATGCAGTTAATAAACTCAGCCAGCCAAAAACGAATGCTAATAGGATTTTAATTCTCATGATTGACTTCCCTCCGCATAGTTATGATTAATAAATACCCTGCGAAAGTACTATACTATTATTACCACGTCAGATACATGGTAATAATCACCTCAAATAAGCTGACACCGGCAAAAGAATTAGACAAATTATAAAACCCTCTTATAACAACACACTAGATTTCCTATAAAGCGTATTCCAACAGCTTTTGGATGCTTCCCATCATTTATCAGTCAGGAACAGCATCGCGCAGGTAAAAGAGACGAGGAGACCCAACAAAACAGGCGCCAGCACTTCCCCATCACCAGTTTCCAGAAAATAACCATAGAGAATCACAGAAAATACCAAGGAACCAGTCATTAAAAATTTTTTCATGTCAAAACACCCGTTTAGTAATAGATTGGAGATTACTAATTTCAACTCTCAATACTAGTGTGCACGTCACGGCATTTTTTATCAAACTGATATGCACCCCTCTTCATTATTCTCGCACTCAATAACATACTAATACACGGGATGAACGCGGCAGCTGCACGTACATAGAATCCGACTTAGCTGCCTGTTAAGGGGATTTGACCAATGATAATCGACATAACTGAAGCGACAATGATCATGATGAGCTGTGCGCTGGTGAGATAAAACAACCATCTGGCATAGGTTTCCGACGGAATATTCAATTTCTTGATAAAAAAATCCCTAAAACCAATTTGCGCAAAAATAATGGTACTGGTCACTAACAAAAAAACTGAAAGTTCATATTCGATCATTTTGACCACTCCTAGCGATGATTAGTCAATTGCAGAAAATCACACGTTAGACACGCATTCTGCCTTATAGTGTCGCTACAACGGATGCCTGCCGACGATAGCGTTTTCATGTTTTCATCGAAAAATGCATCAATCCCCCAAAGATTTGGCATGACACACTGGAATTCGAACAGAAAATTATATATAAGATAACTGCACTCAACTCGGCGACTCAACGGATGACTTCCTCGATGAATAAAACACTATTGATGACACTAATCGCTGCAATCCTCCTGCTCAATGGCTGCGGAATGGACCGAGAACATAGAATCAGACAAGCCGTATTGGCTGACCCCAGCACACCGGAAGCCATACGCACAGCCATCGACAATAAGAAAATCATCATCGGCATGACACAAGATCAAGTCATCGCCGCCTGGGGATTGCCTTGCAAATGGTGTACCGGCACGCGCAAAAGCACTGGCGGCGACACCTGGGAATACAATCTGTTTGGCGCGGATTCCATCATCACAGGCGCTGACTTGATTGGTCCGGGAACCGGCACATACCTATTCTTTGATAGCAATGGTCTATTGAAACACCGATCCAGCCCACCACGCTGATGCGGCAACGCAGATAGGAGGATGTCCTAGATTTTGTGTAAACGCCGTTTAATCATTATCACGAGCTAGACGTTGCCGGTGTTTCTGACGATGCGCTCAGTCAGAAGATTGTTGAGCGCATTCATGATGTGAATCAGCATGCGGGGGTTGTTGCTGAAAAATCTTAACGATTGGTCAATCACCCGCCGCATAGACTATTGTCTTTTTCTTTCACTGAGCACCCATATCCATTGCCAGTTTAAAGTTTGTTTGCCTTCCAGCAAGTCAGTCAACCGTATGTTAATCCATTTACGTGTGGGCATTTCCAGGTGTCGGCAACTCCAGATCGCGATCGCAATAACCGAACCAATCATACCAACCACAAACAGCATTGATCCTACTACACTACTTTCCACTGGCAGTCCGGTGAAGCTTTCCCAATCCTGTTTTGCAATAAACTGGATCAGGTAATGCCACATATAAATAGAAAATGACAATACCCCAATCGTATGTAGACAGCGCGTGTCGAGACAAGTGCATAAATAGCCACGATCTTCCCAGGTCACCAATACGATCAAGGCCATCAAACCAATCACTAGAAGATCGGTTACACCAAAGTGGAGCGAAAGAAAAAGTGCAATACAGGCAACAATCTGAATACACGTCAGGCATCTTTCTGACAAAGTAGAAATCGCATGGCGCCCTAAGAACAACAACATGCCGATCGTAAAAGCGGATGCGGCGCGGATGATGGATAAACGAAAGTTGTCATTGACATCGCTATTCGTCGCCATACATAAGCAATAGAAAAGCACTGCAGTACATGACAACACAACTAAAACCAGCTTGCGGTTATCGCCATTGATGGTCAGAAGCGCGGCAAAGATCAGATAGCAGAAAAATTCCGCGCTCAGCGACCATGAGGGAAAATTCCAGGTGACCCAATCAAACATGCCCCACGAGTGAATCAGAAACAGGTTGGCGGCCAGTGATTCGGGAGTGCGCAAGGAGTCGTCAAACAAGCAACAGGCTTCTTTTCCCAATCCCCAGTTGATCAGTGCCAGCAGCGTAAAAAAAAGTACTGTTGCCAACAAAGTAATGAAATGCAGGGGATAAATTCTGGCAATCCGGGCAATCAGATAATGCAAAGTGTCACGCATGCTATACCGTCTGGGATGTTCAATGTCATACACATAAGCCATGACAAATCCACTGAGAATGAAGAAGAAATCAACCCAGAGGTAACCTTTGTAAAAATAGAGGGTGATTTCATCGGGATCTATCGATGAATGCAAATAATATCGAAAATGAACGAAGACAACCATCATAGCTGCCCAACCGCGCAATGAAGTATGCGAACGGATTTCTTTTTTATTTGAGATATGAATCATAAATTGAACTTTCCACTGATGAGACCTCCCATCTTTTACGACAAGAGGTTTTATTCTACTTTTTAGAGTATTAAGATTTGATTTGTTTGATTTAATTAATTAGACAGTTACCGAACTGACCAGATAACTGATGGATTGAATACTGTCTGGTATTATAAAGGCATTCGGCAATGACCGTGCCTTTGAATATCAATCATTATGCACCGCTTATGCAAATAATGAGTTAATCGGCGCTGGAAAGTTCCCTCCCTGAACGATGGTAAATGGACCAAATAATCCGTTTCACTGATCGTTTAAAGATTATGTGACTATGGTCGCACAAGGCAATGCCTGTTACTGATTACTCAAAACAATCCGATACTTCGCCTGACCACTGGCCAATCTTGCCAGCGCTTCATTGACTTGATCGAAACGAAAAATTTCAACCACCGGCGCGATTTTGTGTTGCTGCGCAAAACTCAGCATGGTGGCTATGCCGGCAGGACTGCCAACGGGAGAGCCAGATACCGCGCACTGATTGGCGATCAGTGGAAAAACATTGATATCCAGCGGCTCAAGCGGCACACCCAGAAAATGCAAGCGGCCTTTGGGACGCAAGGTTGCGATATACGCATTCCAATCCAGCTTGACATTGACAGTGGTCAGAATCAGATCGAAACGACCCGCCGCGGCAGTCAATTCGGCAGGATTTTTCGTATTCAGTACGTCATGCGCACCCATTGACAAGGCTTCCTGCTTTTTGTCATCACTGGAAGTAAAGGCGGTTACCCGGCAACCCCAGGCATTCAGAAATTGCAATGCGATGTGCCCCAGCCCACCGATGCCGATGACAGCCACCCGAGCCGTCGGTGAAACGTTGAATTGCAGCAGAGGATTGAAAACAGTGATCCCGCCACAAAACAGCGGCCCCGCGCTTTGTGCATTGAGACTATCCGGCAATGCCACAACGCTAACGGCATTAGCGCGCACTCTGTCGGCAAAACCGCCGTGGCGGCCTACGATCGTCGATTCCGGTTGCGCGCACAGATTATGATCGCCGGATAGACAGCTATGGCATGTCATGCAATAACCCGCATGCCAACCCAGGCCAACGCGCTGCCCCAGTGCAAGATTGTTGACATGCCCGCCCTTGGTTGCGACTGTGCCTATGATCTCATGCCCCGGCACAAAGGGGTACTGAGTGATTCCCCAATCGTTGTGCAGCATGCTCAAGTCACTATGGCAAATTCCACAATGCTCAATGGCAATTTCAACATCGTGAGCACCCAACGGTCCTGGGTCATATTCAAAAGGTCGAAGCTTCCCACCCGGCTCTGACGCTGCATAAGCTTTAATCATGAACTTTCCTTCCATAACAAACGGTTAATCGAGAATTCCAGAGACTGACCAAGAACCGTCTAGATTTTAATTCAGAAAAACATGCTGACATATCATTTATTATCACTGTTTTTTGGGAAAAAGACGCACAATTTCTTCATAGCCCGCGCCTTGAGTCAAGGGCATACAATACACATTAATACACAATTCACTGACAGGATATGCAACATGGACTACAAAATATTATTGACCGTTTTTGCCACGGTATTTCTTGCGGAGCTGGGTGACAAAACACAACTGGCCACCTTACTGTTTGCCACCGACAAGGAAGTCAGCAAGCTCACGGTATTTGTCGGCGCATCATTGGCATTGATTGCAACCTCTGCGATTGGCGTGCTGGCTGGCAGCTTCATTTCCGACTATATCAGCGAAAAACACCTGCACTATATCGCAGGTGCGGGATTTATCATCATTGGGACATGGACATTGATCAAAGCCTGAAGAAGACGCAGGAAGGTCGGAAACTGGGCAAAACGACCAACTTATTTGCTTTTCTGCAAACGCAGCGTTACGCAGGCGCCATTGGCTGGATTATTCTCTATGAATAATTCACCGCCGTAGACCTGCATGATGTCTCTCACGATAGTCAAGCCGATGCCATGACCGGGAGTCGATTGATCAGCACGCACACCACGCTCCAGAATTCTGGCAATTTGATTGGGTTGGATGCCTGGACCATCATCCTTGACCTGAATCACCACTTGGTTTCCCTGATAACCTGCTGAAACCCAGATATTGTGGCTGCACCACTTGAAAGCGTTATCCACCAGATTACCCAGCAATTCCATTAAATCACCTTCGTCGATGCGCAAGCCAATGATCTCATCGATTTCAATACTGACTAGCGGATGCTTGCTACGATAGGCTTTCTTAACAGTGGCGACAATCCTATCGACCATGGGTCGCAACATAATTTGTCCCATCGCCGAAGATCTTCCAGCCGTGGCTGCGCGGCGCAACTGATATTGAATGATATTATCAATGCGCTCGATCTGCTCGTAAATTGTTTTGCGCCGGGATGACTCGTCATCTTCGCTGTTGACTGCACCTTGCAGCACGGCAAGCGGGGTTTTGAGACTGTGCGCCAAGTCTGCGAGTCCATTCCGATAACGTTTTTGTTGCTTATGTTCATGATTGATCAAGGAATTGATGCTGTCGGTTAACAATTTCAATTCAGCGGGATAATTACCTTTCAGGCTTTCTTGCTGACCGGATTCGATCGCTGACAGCTCTGCAGACACTTGACGCATCGGCTGCAAACCCCAGTGCAGCACTCTCATTTGCATAGCAAGCAGAAAAATAGCCATCACACCGAGCCAACCCCAGAGATCTTCACGATAACGCGCTATCTGCGCCTCAAATAATACCATGTTGGTAACGACATTAAAGGTCAGCGGATAATCACCCGCTGGCGTCTCCCACGCAATGCGATAGCTGTAGATAAAATGCGGCTTATCGTCAATCATGATCTGCGAAAATTGTTTCTTTCCTTTCTCAAACAAAGTCACTTCCGGGATTTGCTCATTCAACGATGAAGTGGATTGCCAAGCGATGGCGTTGTTATGATCAATGATGAAAGCATACGTATCAGAATTTACGTGCCCTAATTCTGCGTCGAGGAGATTGGTCGGAACATCCAGTATCCCTGCTTCATCGACTTCTGTATCGCCCATCAGCATAAGCAATTTCGCAAACAAGCGATCCTGCACGCCTATCCGGGCGCTATCGTAGAATGCACGATCCAGTGTCAAAGCTATGCCAACGATAAAAATCAGCAAAACCAGGGTTGCACTGAATAAAATGCGCTGATTGAGCGACATCATGACGATTTATTACATTCCAGGGTAAAACGATAACCACGCCCACGCATGGTTTCAATGGGATTCAGCGTGCCGTTGGGATCGAGTTTGCGGCGCAAACGACCAACCATCACTTCGAGTACATTACTGTCCCGATCTTCATCATGCGGATACAGATAGTCGGTCAAGGTTTGCTTGGACAGAATTTCTCCGTGATGGCGGATCAATTCTTCTAACAGTCGATATTCGAACGAAGTCAATTCAATGACCTCGCCATCCACAGTGACTGATTGTGCGGAAACATCCAGTGCAATCGGCCCACATTTTAATAAGGTTTGCGGTATACCCGTCGACCGACGCAGCAAGGCTTTCACTCTGGCCTGCAACTCTTCCATCTGAAACGGTTTGGTCAGATAGTCGTCCGCTCCCATTTCCAGTCCCGTCACTTTGTCCTGCCAACTGCTTCTGGCCGTTAGTATCAAAATCGGCAGCAAGCTGCCCTGCTCACGCAAAGTCTTGACTATTTCCAAGCCTGACTTGCCGGGCAAGCCAATATCAACGATGGCAGCATCCAGGGGATATTCATTGGCAAAAAATAACCCTTCGTCACCGTCGCTACAGGTATCCACCATATAACCCACCAATTCAAGTTGCTGACGAATCTGGCTCTGCAATTTGATTTCATCTTCGATCACTAGGATACGCATTTAATATTCTCGAGAATTGAGTTGAACTGGATGAGAGGTCTATTCAATTGGCGTAGTTTGGTCGGCATTATCTCAATGGGCAGATATCACAATTCCATCGGTTGCATTGATGAGCACAATGTGAATCGTGCCTTGCTCACTGAGTATTTTGATGCGATAGACATTATCAGGATGAGTAATGGCTAGCACGCGGCCCTTAAAATGCTGTTGCGCAATCATAATCGCTTTCTGTTCTGTAATAATGCCGGACGTTGAGTTTCTGTCCGTACGGGCATCATTTGTAGCGTTACTCTGCGCAGCAGCCATTACTTGAGTGACTGAACTCGTTATGATCATCACAAGCGCTAAAGTGACTCGCAATCTATTCATGATAATTAGCCCTGCTCAATGGGAGTAGAAATCAAGCAGGCAATCGGTAAATACATAATACTTTGAGATTACCTGTTGCTAGTCTCAGTAGCGTAACATAAAGCTCGCATTACCGGTATCGATGCCCAGCATCACGCTGGGAGGATAAGCATAAACCGGTGCTGGCGGGTAGTAGTTATAGCTCGGTTGCGGATAATAGGCTTGATTGTAATAAGCCCGCGGCTGGTTATAAATAATGTTGTACCCCCCCATATGCGGTTGATGCGAGTGTCTATGATGATGGTGATGACCGTGATGATGGCCATGACGATGATGGCCTCCGCCTGCCTGCGCCGAAGTCGGAACTGTCAAAGTCAGTCCTAATGCTGCTGTCAGTAAAAGGCTGGCCAGTTTGTTTTCTTTAGGTTTCATTGCATAACTCCTTTCAGTTAATCAGTCCAGGTTGATTCCTGATAGTGCCAATTTACGCCAGGCAACATGAACAAAAACTGAATGAAGCGAAGATCCGACAGAATGTCGTATTGATGCTTATTTCACAGAAAACGCAATAAGCTGTGCGGATAACGCCATTTCAAAGCACGGTAAATACGACAAATCGGATACAGAATGATCAGCACCAACAAGGTAATCCAATAGGTCTGTGCAAGATCACCGCGCTCCAGCACGAAACGCAGCAGCAACAACACACAAAAATGCGCAAGGTAAAAAAACAGCGCAGTTTGTCCAAATACCAAGACCGGCCCGTTGTGACTGACAATGCCCCGTATGGTTTCCAGACGTATCAAAAGTGCAAAAACAATCGCCATCAGCCCCAATTCCAACAAGGTGTAGGCTAAACTCGGCGGATATTTGCTCACATGCAGCCACTGCACCAAAGTATTGCCTTCAAGAAACATGAACATATTGCCATAGCCATTCAAGCCGCGAATCAACACAAACAAGACCAGTGCCGACAAACCGCAAACCATGAGTAATCGTTCTACTGACCTCGAGCCAGATTGGTTAGCCATTATCCGTTCGCCGAACACCCATCCCAACATCATGATCGCTAGCCAGGGTAGTGCGGGATACAGCACAGAGTAGGTTTTACCAAACACCGGCGCAAAGGTGAGCGCCAGCCAGAGCGACACTTCACCGCCCGGCTCCCACCAAGTCATCAGCAATAATTCACTGCCCGCCAGAATCACAATTGCCAGCAAAAAAACCAAACGCGGATTCAGACGTTGCAAAGGCACCATAAGCATCATACTAATCCCAATAGCATACAGGACTTGCATTTGTATTTTTCCAGAAGCCATTGAAAACACGCAGAGATCCAGCATGGCAATGAAAGCACCACGAATCAGCAATTCGCGATCAATCACCGCTTGTAGCATACCCTGCTGTCGACGCTGAATCTGACTGACAGCAATGGCTGTTCCTGCCAGGAAAACAAAAATCGGTGCACAGATATGCGTCATCCAGCGAGTGAGGAATTGTTCGGTGGCCAACGGATTACCGGTTTCATGCAGCAACACTGAATCCGCGAAAATCCGGTGAGTATTGAAAAACCATGAGGTATGATCAAGCGCCATCAGAACCATGACTAGCCCGCGCAACCAATCGATGGCTGCGATGCGTTGTGTGTGGTTATCAAACTGGATAGTCACGGGTACTTCCGCCTAAACTCAAACCATCGCTAGAGCAGCACCAGATTATTTCGATGAATCAATTCCGGCTCGTCCACATAACCCAGTATCGCTTCAATTTCGCTGCTGGCCTGTTTGAGAATCTTCTGCGTTTCCACTGCACTGTAATTAATCAGACCTCGGGCAATCTCCCTGCCTTCCTCATCAAGGCAAGATACTGTCTCACCCCGCTCGAATTCCCCGTGAACACTGACAACACCGATAGGCAGCAAACTTTTTCCATCCGTCAATAGTGCCTTTACGGCTCCTTGATCGAGCGTGACATAGCCACGCACCTGCAAATAATCGGCCAGCCACTGCTTACGCGCGGCTAGAACCGGCAATTTGGCCAAGAAACGCGTACCGATCGCTTCATTTTGACTCAATCGTACTAATACATTATCTTCATGACCAGAAGCAACGATCGTGTCTGCGCCGCTACGCGCCGCCCGTTTTGCCGCAATGACTTTTGTTTGCATGCCACCGCGACTGATGCTGCTGCCAACGCCACCCGCCATTTTCTCAAGCTCGGGATCTCCCGCGATGACTTCGCTCAATAGTTTTGCGTCCTGGTCCTTGCGCGGATCACTGGTGAATAAACCAGCCTGGTCGGTCAGAATAACCAAGGCATCGGCTTCAACCAGATTAGTGACTAAAGCTGCTAAGGTATCATTGTCACCAAAACGAATTTCGTCAGTCGCCACGGTATCATTCTCGTTAATGATTGGAATGACGTTGAGTTTTAGCAAGGTCGTCAGTGTTGAGCGCGCATTGAGGTAGCGCTTGCGATTGGACAAATCCTCATGGGTCAACAGCACCTGAGCAGTTTGCAGGTCATACTGAGAAAAACTGGAAGCGTAGGCTTGCGCCAAGCCCATTTGTCCCACCGCTGCCGCGGCTTGCAGTTCATACAGCGCGGTCGGTCGACTTTCCCAGTTTAAACGTTGCATGCCTTCGGCAATCGCACCCGAAGAAACCAAAATGATTTCCTTACCCATTTGCTTGAGGCTTGAAATTTGTGCCGCCCAACAGGCCAATGCCGCATGGTCAAGTCCTTTGCCTTGGTTGGTCACCAGACTGCTGCCCACTTTGATGACAATACGTCGTGCTTGCTTTAACATGAATTAAATCGATGGTTGATCGGAATCTAATGAATCATCAGGCTGCGGAGGAAGATTTTGTTCCAGATAATCCATGATCTCGTAGGTTAGGCGCTGACAGCCTTCGCCTGTCAGCGCAGAAATCATGAAGTATTTGCCTTCCCATTCCAATTTGTCTACAAATTGCCGACATAATTCCGCGCGTTCCTCCTCCGACATCATATCGGTCTTATTCAGCACCAACCAGCGCGGTTTTTCATACAGAGCCTGATCATATTTCTGCAACTCTTTGACCAGTGCGCGGGCTTCATGCACAAGGTCAGTGTCTTCATTCAAGGGTGCCATATCGATTATGTGCAACAATAGCCGGGTGCGCGTCAAATGTTTCAGAAAACGATGTCCTAAGCCAATCCCTTCAGCAGCGCCTTCAATTAAACCCGGGATATCAGCCATGACAAAACTTCTGTTTTGATCAATTCGTATCATACCTAAATTGGGTTCTAATGTCGTGAACGGGTAATCAGCCACCTTTGGACGTGCTGCAGATACCGCACGAATCAGTGTCGATTTTCCGGCATTGGGCATTCCCAACAAACCCACATCAGCCAGAACCTTAAGTTCGAGCTTTAGTTCAAACTCCTGACCTGGCTCACCATAGGTAAACTGACGAGGAGCACGATTGGTGCTGGATTTAAAATGAAGATTGCCGATTCCCCCTTCCCCACCTTTGGCTAGCAGAATTTTTTGCTGATGATGCACCAGATCGGCGATGGTTTCTCCGGTATTGATATCTTTAACGACGGTACCAATGGGCATGCGCAATATAATATCCCCGGCACTTTTCCCATATCGATCAGAACCTTGCCCATTTTGGCCATTCTTGGCTCGATAAATACGTGCAAAACGGTAATCGATCAATGTATTGATATTACGATCCGCTATTGCAAATATATTACCGCCACGCCCTCCATCCCCGCCGTCAGGTCCACCCTTAGGAATAAATTTCTCGCGACGAAAACTTGCAACTCCGTCACCACCTTTTCCGGCTAGTACTTGAATAGTAGCTTCATCAATAAATTTCATAAATCCTGGTTACCAATTCCCTGCAATTTTTATATGGCCCTACAAACAAAAAAGCCCCATCATTTTAGACAGGGCTTTTTAAATACAATTTGAAATTCTGTATTGTTATACCGGCACTACACTTGCCACTTTACGCTTTAGTGCACCCTTAATACTAAAATTTACTTTTCCTGCAATTTTGGCAAACAAAGTATGGTCTTTACCAATACCTACATTTGCTCCAGGATGTACCTGCGTACCGCGCTGTCTGACAATAATTGATCCAGCTGAAATTAATTCCCCTCCATAACGCTTCACCCCCAATCTTTTGGAATGTGAATCACGTCCGTTTCTGGAGCTTCCGCCTGCTTTTTTATGTGCCATTTATACTCCTTAAGCTGAAATACCAGTAATCTGTATTTCAGTATAGTTCTGCCGATGACCTTGATGCTTTTGATAATGCTTACGACGACGCATCTTAAAAATGCGAATCTTGTCATGGCGCCCCTGACTCAGTACCGTTGCACTCACTTTAGCACCATTAACGAGCGGCGTTCCCATCGAAACTTTATCACCATCCGCAACCATCAATACCTGATCAATGATCAACTCGCTTCCGCTGTCAACCTCGAGTTGCTCCACCTTCAGTCTTTCACCCACTTTAATTCGATACTGCTTACCACCGGTTTTTATGACCGCATACATATTTTGACTCCATACTTCCCTTTTACAGAACCGAGGATTATACATAGATAACTTCTAATTGTGGTAGAAAATTTATATCATTGTGAACAATTTATCATTGTGCTTGACACTTAGGTACCGTCATTCCTAACATAGCGTTTTCTATAAGGTAACATTGTGTCAATCGAATATATTAGAAGCTTTATCTCTCAAGACATGAGCATCGTCGATGATGTCATTCGTGAGAAGTTGCATTCCCATGTACTACTGATTCGCCAAGTTAGTGAATATATTATCAATAGTGGAGGAAAACGTTTACGACCTGCGTTGGTAATCCTAGCTGCAGGGGCTTTTGGCTACTCCGGGAAATTTCATTACAACCTCGCAGCAGTTGTCGAATTTATTCATACGGCCACCTTACTTCATGACGATGTGGTGGATGAATCCGAATTGCGACGGAACAAAGAAACCGCTAATGCATTGTTTGGTAACGCAGCTAGCGTATTGGTTGGTGATTTTCTTTACTCCAGAGCTTTCCAAATGATGGTCGAAGTCAACAATATGCGCGTCATGCAAGTATTGGCCGATGCCACCAATACAATCGCTGAAGGTGAGGTTTTACAACTATTAAATTGCCGTGATCCCTATGTAACGGAAGAAAATTATTTGCGGGTAATTCGCTATAAAACGGCCAAGCTATTTGAAGCAGCCAGTCGATTAGGGGCAATTCTGGGCAATGCAACACCGGAAGAAGAAGAAGCCATGGCTATTTATGGCATGCATCTAGGCACAGCATTTCAACTCATCGACGATATGCTAGATTATTCAGGAAATAATTTGGATACTGGCAAGAATTTAGGTGACGATCTTGCAGAAGGAAAACCGACATTACCTTTAATTTATGCCATGAGAATAGGCACACATGAACAAGCGAACATAATCCGCAAGGCTATCGAAGATAGTGGAAAAGATGGCTTTCAGCCTGTTTTAAGTGTCATTCAGGAAACAGCTGCTTTAGATTATGCCAAGCAATGTGCAGAAGCTGAGATTGCTACCGCTATCACTGCCATTGCTTTTTTACCAGACTCAGAAAATAAAGAATGTTTACTTCAATTAGCAAAATTTTCCGTGACACGCAATCATTAGAAAATAAAAACAGCAGGATCGTTATCAATATACAAATTGCCTTAATACACATTAGATAATCTTTCTTTCATGAGAACAGAGTCCTCTTTGTAAATATTTTTTTATTGGCAGCATGACAAGTTTTCCAAAAAAATTCTTACAATCATTTCCTCTAACCAATTGAAATTGCTCTACCACTTTAGACCACTATCTTCGTCTTTTACAAATAAGTACAAAAAACACGACTAATTCACAATTTACCAAAACCAGAAATTTCTATGCTTTAATAATAGCTATGGCAAATTCAGCCCAGATCAGAATGTAATCATCACTTGCAATAGTGCAAACAGTGACTACATCGATAAATAGATCAAATTAATTTTATATAAGAAGCATTTGATATGGGTAAATTCATTTTTTACATAGCTATCGTCGCTCTAATTTACTGGGTGATCAAAAAGCGGTCTCACAAACATAAGGAAACAGAGAAATTCCCAGAATCCATTGAGAACATGGTGAGTTGTACTTATTGTGACGCCCATCTTCCTGAAAGCGACGCGATCAACAACCATAATAATCAATTTTTCTGCTGTCAAGAGCATCTTAATCTATATACCAATTCTTAATTTTAATGAACTTCCGTGTCTATCCGTTTATTACCAGCAAAATATCCAGCATCTTTTTCAGTCAATTCTGAAGTCAATGCGAACAACTATCACGAACAGTACTGGCATTCTCTCTATTATTTCAATATCTATCGCTTAATAATTAGTGTTAGTCTGGTCATGATTACTTGGAAATTCCAGTTCAGTAATTTTGGTTCACATCACTACACTCTCTTCCTTTATACGGGTTTAGGTCACGCTTTTTTCAGCTGTCTGTCCCTACTGCTTACTAAATTCCGCTACTTCAGTTTCAATTGGCAATTAATCATACAAGTCATCGGTGACATTATTTTTTTCTCTGTCATGCTCTATGCCAGTGGAGGATTACAAAGCGGCTTAGGAATTTTACTGTTGGTATCACTGGCTGGGGCAGGACTAATCAGTCGTGGTCGCATGGCATTTCTTTTTGCGTCGATTGCAATCATAAGCCTGTTGTTACAGGAAATTTACTCACTACTCACAGTAAACGCCTATTCTATTCAGTATTCACAGGCCGCGTTATTGAGCATGGCATACCTGACTGTTGCTTGGTTGGCGCATCAACTGTCCAAACATGCTTGGATTAGCGAGCAGCTTGCACAAGAACGTAGTGTTGATCTTGCGAATATGGCACAGGTCAATCAATTAGTCATTCAAGATTTACAAGAAGGTGTACTGGTTATTGACAAGCAAGGAAACATTCGGCAACAAAATGCTTATGCCGAAAAGCTGCTTAGCTTACGCACGCAAGTCAATAACACAGAATTACCCAAGCTATCTGATTCTGCACCAGAAATAGCCAACAGACTTGCCTGCTGGGAAGGAAACCACGACATTACTTTCGATCTATTGCGACTTCACCCCAGTAATGCATTAATTCGCACGCGTTTTGTGCCGATACATTCAGATTCTCGCGATGGAGTCGTTATCTTTCTCGAAGATATGGATCATATACAGGCTCAGCTACAGCAACTCAAACTCGCTGCATTAGGTCGCCTGACAGCCGGAATAGCACATGAGATTCGCAACCCTCTCTCCGCTATCAATCATGCAGCCGAACTTTTAGAAGAAGAATACGCCACAAATTGTGGTAATTCTCGGTTAGTACGCATTATTTGTGACAATACTCAACGTTTAAATAAAATTGTACAAGATATTTTACAACTTAACCGACGCAATATTTCAAACCCAGACACGATTGATATCCATGATTTTATACAACAATTTCTTGAAGAATTTTGTCATACCGAAAATATCACCATGAACACATTTATACTCAATTCTTCAGAAAAGTACTTGATTAATTTCGATCGCGATCATTTAAACCAAGTGCTATGGAATCTATGTAGAAATGCATGGAGACACTGTCGCAAACAAGCAGGAAGCATTCATATTAAACTGGTTGCAAACCTCAATAAAAATAATGTACAACTAGATATTATCGATGATGGTCCCGGAATTGATCCACATCAATTCAAACAAATCTTTGAGCCTTTCTATACGACAGTTGCAAGCGGCACTGGTTTAGGTTTGTATACTGCACGCGAGATATGCGAAGCCAATCACGCATCACTTGAGTGTCTTAAAGATTTAAATGGCGGTCATTTCAGAATAATCGCAAAAAGCAATCAGCCATGCCTATAGACAAGGGGCGAGTGATTCACTCGCGCAAGGAAACAAATTCACCCCACATACTAATCGTGGATGATGAGCCTCATATTATTGAGTTACTCGAACTCACTTTGGCACGAATGGGAATGGAGGTTTCCAGTGCAATACGCATTGAGGATGCAAAGAAATTACTACAAACGCGATCATTTCAGTTATGCCTAACCGATATGCGCTTACCGGATGGTGAGGGCCTGGATTTGGTTAAACATATAGCACAACACTGCTCAGATCTACCCGTTGCAGTGATCACCGCATATAGTTCTACAGAGAATGCAGTAGCAGCGCTTAAAGCCGGAGCGTTTGATTACTTATCGAAACCTGTTTCATTAAAACAATTGCGGGATTTAGTTAAATCCGCTTTAAGTCTGCCACCCATAAAAACAGAAGCCGAATCTGCATCACAAACAGAGCAGAATCAACGAATCTTATTGGGAAACTCTCAACCCATGCGCCAATTACGCGCCACCATTGACAAGCTTTCCAGGAGCCAAGCTTCTGTTTACATCAATGGCGAATCAGGAAGTGGCAAAGAATTGGCGGCGAGAATGATTCACGAAAGAAGTGCTCGGCATAAACAAGCTTTCGTAGCTGTCAATTGTGGCGCGATTCCTGAGAATTTAATGGAAAGCGAATTCTTTGGCTATAAAAAAGGGGCTTTTACGGGCGCGGATAAAGATCATGATGGTTTTTTCTTGATCGCTGATGGCGGAACATTATTTCTAGATGAAGTAGCTGACCTACCCTTACCCATGCAGGTGAAGTTACTTAGAGTCATCCAAGAAAAGCAAGTTAGAAGAATTGGTGAGGCACGAGAACAAAATATCGATGTACGCATCATTAGTGCGACTCATAAAAAACTGAATCACTGCGTCGAAACCGGGCAATTTAGGCAAGATCTTTATTACCGCCTAAATGTCATCGAACTAAATATGCCTTCACTGCGTGAAATGCGCGAGGATATTCCTCTCATAGCAGAAACAATATTAACAAAATTATGCCGTGAAACCAACCGCTCGAATTGCAGACTTAAGAAAGATGCGCTGGCGATGCTGACAAGCTACGATTATCCTGGCAATGTGCGTGAGCTTGAGAACATACTTGAACGAACTCTTGCGCTTTGCTCAGACGTACAAATTGGCAAAGAAGAATTGCAGTTACCTCAGCAGGAATTCAGAAAGGATATAGACCATGCCACATCCTCAGAATCTGATCAAGGTCTGCCGCTGCAAGATTTTCTTGATAGACTTGAAAAAGATTCGATTGTAAAGGCATTGGATCAGACTCGGTACAATCGCACCAAAGCAGCCAAAATATTGGGCATCACTGTCAGATCGCTACGCTACCGAATGGAAAGGCTGGGATTAAACAATTCCTGATTGATCAAATCACCTGAAAACTACACCCAAATAACTGTAAACATGCATCGGTTATTCGGGTATCAGATTTCAACGCAATCGGTGTGTTACCCATAAGGATGCTGCAAAAAGCAATAACGCTCCCCCCTGATGTGAGGCCGCTAAAGGAATCGGCACCGCATGCAATAAAGTGGCTATGCCCAAGCTAATCTGTATTGCCAGCATCAGCAAGAAAAGATTGCAAGCCAGACGTGTCATTCCAGATAGAGCAATTTTTCGTGATTTGAACCAAAAGAGAGGTACCAAGAAGGCTAGCGTCCAAGCGATTAACCGATGATCAAACTGCACGGTTGCCATGTTATCAAAGAAATTACGATACCACGGGTCCAGCATAAAGATTTCAGGCGGAATAAAATGCCCATTCATCAGTGGAAAGGTATTATAGGCCAATCCTGCTCTAATTCCTGCCACAAAACCACCCGACAGAATCATAATAAAAATCAATGAAGTCAAGCCAATAGCAAATCGACGCAAACTTTGCATCGCCTCGCCAGAATCAGGATTATCACTTTTCGGCGACAACAATTCCAAAGCCACCCAAAACATTGCTGCAAAGATGATAAATGCCAATCCTAGATGTGCAGTCAATCGATACTGACTGACATGAGGATCATTCACTAATCCGCTCATCACCATGTACCAGCCCATAAACCCCTGTAGTCCACCCAGTACAAATATGCCTGTCAATTTGATCCCTAATGATCGATCGATCTGCTTTCTCAACAGGAAATAAACAAAAGGAACAAAAAACACCAAGCCGATTAGTCGGCCTAACAGTCGATGAAAGTATTCCCACCAGAAAATACTTTTGAATTCATCCAAGCTCATGCCTTTATTCACTTTCTGATATTGGGGTGTTGCTCGGTATTTTTCAAGCAATTCATCCCAATCTCCCTGAGTGACTGGGGGCAATGTGCCCATAATGGGTTGCCATTCGACAATAGACAACCCAGAATCAGTCAGTCTCGTCACACCACCGACCACCACCATGGCAAACACCATGACACAACAAATTAACAACCAGATCGCAATAGGTTTTTGCATAAATATAAAAATAAAAAATTATTGATGAAAATTAACTCATTGATACCATATATTATTTCATTTAGTACGCATCAGACGTTGTTTATCGCGTTCCCATTCTTTTTGTTTCTCAGATTCCCTTTTGTCGTGTTCTTTTTTACCTTTGGCCAAGCCTATTTCTAGTTTAATTCTGCCTATTTTATAATGCATATCTAATGGAACTAGGGTATAGCCAGCACGTTCAACTTTACCGATAAGCCGCTTAATTTGCTCTGCATGCAGCAACAGCTTGCGAGTTCTGATTGAATCAGGATTAATATGTGTGGAAGCAGTCTTAAGCGGACTAATATGACAGCCAATGAGGTATAATTCACCCTTACGGATGATAACATAGGCTTCTTTTAATTGAACTCGACCATCACGAATGGCTTTGACTTCCCATCCTTCTAGTACCATTCCTGTTTCATACTTTTCCTCGATAAAATAATCGTGAAAGGCTTTTTTATTTTGTACTATACTCATAATGGAAAGAAATAGGTGGAGATCATTAAATTTTCGTGTATTTTATCAGTTTTTTTAGTATTACCTCATTGATGCGGGGTGATTTACTTTTATGGCAGAAATAGAAAAATCAGTATTAGTTGAATATTCAGCCGGTCAAATGTTTGCGTTGGTTGATAATGTTGAGGAATATCCAAATTTTCTTCCTTGGTGTGGCGGCACTTCTGTCGACCCTCAAGATGGAATAACGACCCATGCAACCGTTAGAATTGATTATCATCATATCAAACATAGTTTTACCACAAAAAACAAACGCTTTCCTCCTGAGCTGATTGAAATGAGCTTGCTGGACGGACCATTTGAGCACCTGGATGGTTACTGGCAATTTATTCCATTGTCAGACAAGGCATGCAAGATAAAATTTAGACTGCATTACACATTCTCACATAAAATTCTTGAGAAATTGGTGGGACCGGTATTTTATATGATTGCAAATAGCTTTGTAGAATCCTTTATCGAGCGGGCAGAAGTCATTTATGGCAAATCATGACAACAACTCCTTCTCCATCGAGATTGCCTACGCACTTTCTCATGTGCAAATTTTAAAGACACTAGAAGTATCCTCAGGCTGCACAGCTAAACAAGCCATCATTCTTTCAAGAATTATGGATCAATTCCCAGAAATTGATTTAACAAAAAATAAAATAGGTATTTTCAGTAAATTTATACAATCTGATACGCTCGTACAACCCCATGACAGGATCGAAATTTATCGGTCATTGGTTGTCAATCCGAAAGATGCTAGAAGACTACGCGCAAAAAGAATATAGTGAAGTGGCGCCATTAACCTGTACAACCTGAAAGCAAAGTTAAGCTCTGACAAGGCGGGTTAATCAAGCTCAGGCGGCCTGATGAATTGTTGTGTATTGCCAATAAACTTCATTCGGTGTTTGGTTATCAAGATTCTGATGAAAACGCTCCTGATTATACCAATCAAACCACTGAGTCAGGTTTTGCCTTACCTCCTTCAAGTTACTGAATGCTCTGGTGTATAAGAGCTCATACTTAACTGTACGCCATAGTCGTTCGATAAAAATGTTATCATGATAGCGGCCTTTGCCATCCGTACTGATCTGAATGCCGTGGTTTTTCAGGATACAAATCCATGCTTCTGCGGTAAATTGAGCGCCTTGATCGGTGTTGAATATCTCCGGGCAACCGTAGTCCTGGATAGCAGCTTCCAGAGCTTGGATACAAAAATCGGCATCCAGTGTGTTGGATAAACGCCAGCTCAGCACTTTGCGAGAGTGCCAATCCATGATGGCAACGAGATAACCAAAACCTTTCTCCATCGGCACATACGTGATATCTGCCGTCCACACTTGATTGGATCGGTTGATAACAACGCCCTTGAGCAGATACGGATAGGTCTTGTGTCGCTTGTCAGGATTGCTGGTTTTGGACTTGGGTGCTGTGCTGACAATCCCCAGAATCTTCATCATGTTTGCAGTCCTCTTGCGCCCGATACTAATACCTTGACGTACAAACCAGGTGGCATAGCTGCGTGCGCCGTATTGGGGCGTTTTCAGGTATTGCTCATCCAATTTCCGCAATAAAGTCAGTTTCTCATTATCGAGGGACTGTGGCTGATAATAAAAGGTAGAGCGCGCTAAACTCAGTAGCTGACACTGGCGAGTTTGGCTCAGCTTCTCATTAGACTCAATCATCTTCTTGCGCTGCGCAAGACTTAATGATTGAGCGCTCTCACCAAAAAATCGCGTTCTACCGTCAATTGCCCGATCACGCGATGCAAATCATCCTTAGTGCTTGTTTCTGCCTTTCCAGCACTTTGATCTTTGGAAAATACTTCCGCTGCTTGTTCAATTAATTGTCGCTTCCAGCTGTTGATTTGCGTTGGATGTAAACCGTGACGCGCTGCCAACTCCGGTACCGTTTCCTCTCCACGTATCGCAGCCAACGCTACTTCTGCTTTGAATTCACTTGAATATTGCTCGCGTTTCTTACTCATCTCATTGCTCCTTCTAGCACAATGTCAGAGCTTAACTGCTTGTACAGTTTTTGGGGGCCACTTCAGTAAGTCAAGTTCAGGTCGATGTGATCGAATAGATCAGTGTTTCCCTAGTTAAATCATCCACAGAGTCGGGACAAGTTTCCCTGAAAAATCACATAATAGAGACCTTTGCATAACTGACCTTATCGAATGTGTGAGCTCTGTAAGCATTTGATTTAATTATGATGGAAATGAACAGAAAAACTCAAAAACACAGTTATGTAGAGATCTCTAATAGTATGAATTATGGGACAAATAACATCTATCTGGTTTCCAAAAATTTTGATATATTGCCTTGAATATTAGAGAGAACAGTTAGCACTACATTGGAAATTCAAAAGATTGATGTAGTCAGTATGACATAATGGAATGGATGCTCCTCTCTATTTGGTGGGCTTTATTGCACCACTACTTTGGCACTTCGATGCCGTTTAGGATAGTGGGCATCCATTCCATTATGTCAACGTGAATCTATGTCGCGTTTGGTGCCTTTGTTGGGTTGAATCCTAATCTGAAAAACTAGACATAGTCGGTTTTCCTCGTTATTGTTTTAGGGAAGCGCTGATTAATTGACTGCACGAGCGAATTGCTTCGTTGCGCGACACTCACTCCCTCGCCTGTCAGATTGATATGTCTCGGTTGTTGCGTTCCGTGCACCTCGCTCTTCATCACGTTCGTTGAATTAATCAGCGCTTCCTTAGAAAAATTGTGATTGAAAAAATAAGATTCATCTCCATGATAAACATATGAAGCTCCATCCAAAAACAGGGAGATATAAATTCATGCCTATCCAGAGTTTATTCGATTGATCTTCAAGCGAATTTTATAATCGAAAAAAATTGCAGATTCTTTTTCTACAGTAGTGATTTTAATACTGAACTTACCAAAAACCATTAAAAAAACATATTAAAGTATTCATACTCAATGATATTAATATTGCAGCAGTACCGTAATATTCTCAGTATGAACTGCTCTCAATACAAATCATGACTGATAAATTAAAAAAGCCCATCCAGATACTACTCATCGGGCACTATAGCATCGTCCACTACGGCCTAGAAATGCTGATTAATAAGCAAAAACCAAGAATGGAAGTGATTGGAAATTTTCCCAACTGTTCCAACATCCTCCCGGTACTTGAGAAACTATCGCCAGATGTCATTCTACTTGGCATGAACCTTAATTCTGAGAAAGAATTAGAGATTATCTTGCAATTAATCGTATTGTCTAAAGCCAATGTACTTATTCTGAAATGGTCACAAGATTCTAAAATATACGACAAAGCCATACTAGCCGGGGCTAAAGGTATTATCGAAAAAGAAGCTCCTTTGGAAACAATCCTCAAAGCGATTGAGAAAGTATACGAAGGCGAATTATGGTTAAACCAAGCCTCCATTAAAAGATTGATCAACGGACTATCCCAACAAAGCAGTGAAAAGAATAATTCTCAGGAAAAGGATGGGATCCATAAACTAACCCCAAGAGAGAAAAAGATATTTTTCACAATGATTGATAATGCAGGTGAACCTGCCAAAGTGATCGCATCAAAACTTAGTATCAGTGAGAGTACTTTACGTAACCATCTGACATCTATTTACGAAAAACTGGATGTCAACAGTAAATTGGAATTATGGACTTATGTGCAAAAGCACAATTTAAACCAAAAATCGTAAGTTCATTTTGTGAAGTTATGATTGTCGCATTATCGCAAAACAAGTCAGAAATTACACTTCTGATGCAAGATTCATGACGCTTCCTTTTTCTCATGAGCAGTACTTTTTGAGGTTCCCCCTGTTTCTCGTCTTCCAACAGTCGAACAGTTTTATGCTGTCGCCAGTGATTCGGGCGAGCAGATTGCTTATCCAAATCGGCCAAAAATAGAGCCCAGTTTGTCTATCGAAGTCCACATCAGCATGAAATTGACAAGGTTCGTGTACGGCAAGAAATCAGGACTTTTCTCGACAAGATGATAGTGCGCAAATGGACGATCGAAGGATTATTCGCTGAAGCTAAACGGTTTCACGGACTAAGACGTGCCCGTTACCGGGGATTACAGAAAGTATCGATTCAGGCTCTGATGACCGCAATGGCCCCAAACATTAAGCGAATCGTCAAGCAATCGCCAAGTATTTATTGGCTTTTGAAAAAATACCTATCTCTCCGAGTAAAAATATTGAAAATACAAAATTATCTAAATTACTTTATACGCATACCAAAATTCTTACTACATCAAGCAGTCTCGGCATAAAACCGGCTTTTTCAACAAGCCGTCTGAATTACTACAACTAAGGATATTCAATGATAAATGTTTCTAAATTAATAAGAATTGTTTTTGCGCACTCTCTATTGGCAATACTGATTATTTCATTCAGTGCAGTAGCCGGTGAATCTCCTTCTATCACGCCTTGTACTCAGCAATCTGACTCAAAACAACCATGCCTGATAGAATTGCCTGAAGAAGCTATTCAAAAACTAACTATTGATGCTGGATTTGGTTGGGGAATTTTTAGTGGCACCATTTACAATGGCAATAAAAACTATCATATAACCCAGTTGGTTGTCAGTATGGAGCCTATACACGACCATCATATGGATATGCATTCAGCCATGTCACACACCCCTAGAGTCCATCATATTGCTCTGGAACTGCCACCCATATCGAAAGGTGCGTTATCCATGCCGTTAGCCAATGAAGATGCGCATGTTCATGCTTTCAAATGGGAAGTAGTCAAAGTCATCGGCTATCAATCCTACTAATATCGTCATGCAAGAATCCCTCAAAAATATCAGAAGTATTCTTCTGTACACAATCATCATATCTCTAATTTCATTGGTATATTTCTTTTATGCCTACTCAGCATATCCCATTCCTGAAGAGCGTGAAACTTTTCTTACCGAGATGGGTGAAAGTTTTGGCAACATTGGCTTAGGATTGTTAGTTTTAATATATTTTCGCACCGTGCTAAAGCTGGCGCTGTCAATCGGCATGTAAAACTTACCAGAATTTTGGATAAATCGGCGTTGAAAAGTTTCCACCCAGAATTGTTAAATTAACGGCATTTTTCCGGAGAACTCTGGAGTGATAGAGATGGATATAATTGCCGAAATCAGAAGGTGACATTTTGTCTGTAATGAGAATATCAGTTCAATTGCCCGTTCATTGGGGCTGTCCCGTCCTACAGTCAGGAAACATTTAAAGACGGAAGCTGAACCGGAATATCGGCGTCAAACGCAATGTGCGCCGAAGTTGGGTGAACTTGCGATTCCCCGTGGTCTTGCCACGAGGAGCATTATAGTTTGTGTTCTTGAAGTCAGCGTAGCGCGCCGTTTTTGGTTTTCTGCACCTATCCCCGCGGTCTTGCCGCGGGGATAGGTGCAGGGCGCGCGAAGCAAATTTATTTTAAGGTGTTATTGACTAAATGGCTGGAAACAGAAGCATTGCTGCCGAAAAAGCAGCGCCGAACAGCAATGCGATTATATGAAGGTTTGATCACTGAAGGCTACGCAGGCGCTTATGATAGTGTTCGGTGTTTTGTAAAGCAGTGGAAAGCAGAGAACAAGGATATGCAGACACCTCAGCAGACGTTTGTTCCTTTGGCGTTTAGACCCGGCGAAGTTTGTCAATTTGACTGGAGTCAGGAAGTTGTTGAGCTGGATGGGCTGGAGCAAATCGTCAAAGTGGCGCATTTTTGTTTGTGTTACAGCCGCAAAATGTTTGCCGTCGCCTATCTCAGAGAGGCGCAGGAGATGCTGATGGATGCGCATGATCGTGCATTTTGGTTTTTTGGTGGCGTACCGTTGCAGATGGTTTATGACAACCCCAAGACGATTGTCGATACAGTTTTGACCGGCAAGGAAAGAAAGTTCAACCGACGGTTTATGGCGCTGGCTAGCCATTATCTGTTTGAACCCGTTGCCTGCACACCGGCAGCCGGATGGGAGAAAGGGCAGATTGAGAATCAGGTCGGCAATGTCAGAGAATGGTTGTTTACACCGCGCGTCAAGTTTGAAACGCTAGATGATTTAAACCGCTGGCTGGTGCAACGTTGTCACGAGCTGTCAAACAGGAAGCATCCTGATTTTGCACAAACCATTGCGGAATGTTTTCAGCAGGAACAACCGTTATTGCGCCAAATCGTAACACCATTTGCCGGTTATGTTGAGCATCTGATGAAAGTCTCCAGAACCTGCCTGGTGCGTGTTGACCGGAATCAGTACAGTGTTCCGGCACAATGATCTGGACAAGTGGTTTCGGTCAGAGTATTTGCCGGTCATCTTGATATTGTGGCGGAAGGCAGAACGATTGCGACGCATCAACGCAGCTTTCTGCGCGATCAATTGAACTGTGATCCATGGCATTATCTACCCTTACTGGAGAAGAAACCCGGTGCCATTCGTCACGGCGCGCCATTCCAGAACTGGGAACTACCGGAGGCAATCCGTCACGTACGAGAGAAACTTCGCAAGCAAGACAAAAATGAGCGCGCTTTTGTTGATCTGTTATTACTGACCCGTGAAGCGGGTCTTGATGCGCTCGAAACAGCCTGTGAGCTTGCACTGGAATCTGGTGTCGTCAATGCCAGTGTGCTGCAGAATGCGATTAGGCGCCTGATTGAGCCGGTTCGCCCCAAGGCACTGAACACCAGCGATACCTTGCAGTTGACCACTGAACCGTTGGCTGATTTCCAGCGTTACGATCATTTGCTGGGAAACCGCCATGTCCACTGATCTGCTCACTCAACTCAAAGCATTGCATCTCTATGGTATGGCAGAAGCCTGGCTCGAGTTAAGCGCCGAAATGCCGCAACGCAAGCAAATATCGCCGCAAGCTGCATTATGCCAGCTGATCAACGCCGAAATAGCCGAACGCCAGCTGCGCAGCCTGAAATACCAGATGACGGCCGCAAAGTTTCCGATTCACCGCGATCTGGTGAAATTCGACTGGGATGAAACACCGCTCGCACGCCAACAAATAGAACAGCTTTCAACAGCTGCTTTTATGGATGATGCGCACAACCTCATCCTCGTTGGCGGCACCGGTACCGGCAAAACCCATTTGGCCACTGCTTTGGGCGTTGCCGCTATTCATCACGGTAAACGCATTCGATTCTTCAATGCCGTAGATTTGGTCAACTTGCTGGAGCAGGAAAAACAGTTGAATAAAACCGGAAATCTGGCTAGAAGACTCATTCAGGTGGATGCAGTCATCCTCGATGAACTGAGCTATCTGCCTTTCCCGGAATCAGGTGGCGCACTGCTGTTTCACTTGATCAGCCAACTGTATGAACGTACTTCACTCATTGTAACCACCAACCTGAAATTCAGTGAGTGGGTGCAGGTTTTTTTGACGATGCGAAAATGACCACTAGCACTGCTAGACCGCATTACGCATCATTGCGACATCCTGGAAACCGGCAATGATTCTTACCGTTTCAAGCATCGAAAAAAATGCATAGAGACCGACTAACTAACTAAACAAGGTGGAAAATTTTCAATGCCGATTGACAGCTGGCACTAGGACAAGGAAAATTAGCGCAGCGCTTACTCCCAGACTACACCTCACCCATTGATTCATCCCATTTAAATCGACTGTTAACCTGGATGAATCGAACACATATTTCAATGATGGGATTTCCCCGCCACAACCATATTCTTTTCTTTCCCGCTTTATTGGCACTCGTGATTTGGCAAGGTCTTTTCGGTTTGTTTCTCACATGGCGCTACTCACCAAACGAACTCAAGAAATTTTCTCACGTAGTTCACGCGCAATTTATAACGGGAATTGCCATTGGTGTATTTGCTTTTTTTGGCCATCTACTGATTGATGACTGAATACAACCATAGCACGTAAAGTTGAATTACCAAACACAGACCATTACTCCCCTCTCAGGCTTTGCTGGCAGCAATCCCGCACCAGCTTCTCACGCACTCTACTTCATCATCCTATGAAAAAAGAATACTAATGTCCTACTTTCTAGTCTATATGTATAGGATATTTTGCTTATAAAATAAGTAGGTTTGACCCATATCAATTTTACAACTTAAGCCTATACTACTATTTACAGAGAGGGGTTTGTGATAATCCTCACTGCTTATTAAGAAAGAAAGCATTATCTTAATGAAAATTAATTAAGACTGGATCTTTAAAACAATATTGTAATTTGGCAGTCAATTAATATTCTTTTCTATCAGGCATCAGCACGCTACCACGCTCCTGTAAAGATAGAATATTAACTGCTTTCATGAATATAAATAAATTGATTTTCTCATTTTTTATATTCGATATCAGGAGCTATAAATATGACACTCGAACATTTTCTTCCCATTAAAGGAAATTGGCATTTAAAGCATCTTTTGTTTGCTTTAGCTTTGTTTCTAACTCTCCACGGAAGTATTGCTCCCGTCTTGGCATCAGGATCGGAAGCACATGTGAAGGGAGAATTTGGCCCATTTCATGCGTGGCCAATCATACCCATCGCCATGATGCTAATGCCAGATGGACGAGTGTTTTCTTATGGAACAACTCCATTAGGCGCACAAACTGCCAGAATGCATTACGCGATTTGGGATCCTGCACTCGGCACAACACCCGATGCATATGAGATTTTACCTAATACTACCTACACTGATATTTTCTGTGCAGGCCAGGCGCATATCCCTGAAACAGGTTATGGCCTTGTCGTGGGTGGCGATGCGATAATCAACACTCAACGAAACTATGCGAATGATCATGTCAACATCTTTGATCCTGAAACAGACACACTGACTCGCCAAACCCAAAGCATGGCCTATAAGCGCTGGTATGCAACGGTAGTGACTATGCCTGATGGTGAACATGCCGTACTCGGCGGTCGCAACGATAAGCCTTTTGCTGGAACGGATACCATACCCGCCACCGTAGCCACTTATTCACCTATCCCAGAAATGCGTGCAAAAAATGGTACATGGCGTTCACTGAGTTCTGCAAGCAGCACTTATGCTTATGGAGAACTTGGGGGACAATCTTGGTTCTACCCGCGCGGTTGGGTAGATCCACGCGGTAAAATTTTCATACTCACCCATAACGGACCGTTTTATAAACTTGACACGACAGGCACTGGCACACTTTCAAAATACACCATAAGAACTTCTCCAAGTCGCACTAACTTGCCAAGCATCATGTTTGCTCCTGGTCGTATTCTCTCGGTCCGCCAGAAAAATTTAGCAGTAGTCGTTGATATTAACGGTAGTGGTGAACCCATAGTCACTTCCGCAGGTAGCTTGTCAAAAGATCGTCAGTTTGGCAACGCAACCGTGCTAGCCGATGGTAAAGTTTGGGTGAATGGTGGCTCATCGACTGGCAACGATATGGTAGGTGCCGCGTATGATTCTGAACTCTGGGATCCCGCGACTAATACATGGACGATAACAGCAGTTGCAACTACAGCGCGGTTATATCACTCGACGTCATTGCTGCTCCCAGATGGCAGCGTATTCACTGGCGGCGGCGGGCCCAATCCAATCAAACAGCTGAATGGTGAAATTTACTATCCGCCTTATTTATTCAAAACGGATGGAAGTGGTGAATTTGCACCTCGCCCACAGATTATTGACGCTCCAACATCCATGATCACATGGAACCAAGAATTCTCAATCGAAGCATCCGATAGCATTGCCAGAGTGACGCTATCGCGTATCGGAGCAGCTACACATGCATTCAACAATGAAACACGTTTTTATGATCTAGCCATTCCGCAAACCGGCAACATTGTAACGGTAAGATCTCCAGAATCAGCCAATGTTGCTCCCCCAGGTTTCTATCTACTTTTCGTGTGGGATGCATCCGGAGTCCCTTCGGTAGCTAAGTTCATTAAAATAGGCTAACGGCCACAGCTAACAAATCCCGTATTAACTATGAAAAAATATCTTCGTGCATATTGCACGAAGATATTTACTCTTTTTTGATAGGAATGACTTCATCAACTAAATCGTTTTCGTCATATCTCACTAAATAAGCCAATTCATCGCCACTAAAAGTTATTTCAGTGGGTATACCAATCAGTTCCCATAATCCTAATGTCACCACATCGGCTGCACCGTGAAAAAAAGCCCTACCTACCTTAGCGCCAGTACTATAGCCTTGGATAAATTTAAAGATTTCAATCTTTCTTTCATTTTTGTATTCGCTGAGAATAGGTGCACCATATTCAGCGATCAACATAGTTCGTGGCACGCCCACTTCGAATAAACTGATATCTTTCTTAACTGGCTGTTTTGCAGCCATAAAAACAGAACAACCAGAAATCGTGATCATTATTAAAGCCAACAATATTCTAAAAAGCATCTTTCGCGTCCAGAAATGAACCTATTATCGTTACGTTATTGATTTAAATCTTGGAAAGCAGGATGGAATTGATAGGTCATTTACGAAAGTAGCAAGATATCATATATGACCGAATGCTCGACTAGGAATTTAGGAGCTGCTGATCGCTTCGGGTCTTAACTGGTAGGCGCGATTGGATTCGAACCAACGACCCCCACCATGTCAAGGTGGTGCTCTAACCAACTGAGCTACGCGCCTGGGAATAGCGGATTTTAACCGAAACAGTTAACCGGTACAATTCATATATGAGTTAGACGATAAAATAGTGCTCATTTTAGTCTTCCTGCCTTCAGATTCGGCTCAGATTTATTCCAGACAATCTGAATTTTGTTTCAAGCTACGCCGTGCATAGTAAGCAAAACCAACCGCACTGCGTTGTCCGCGCAGAATCCAATCATGTGCTTCACGTCCCAGATCAGGATCAATCGGTTGAATCTTGCCTGCAGCGGCGGCCAATAAATGCATGCGTGCAGCTCTTTCGAAAGCAATAGATAACATACAGGTTTCTTCAATGCTCGAGCAGGCAACAAGCAATCCATGATGCGCCAGCAATAAAGCACGCTTACTGCCTATGGTTTTAGAAATCAGCTCTCCTTCTTCGTTACCTACTGGCACACCGGGCCATTTAGGCAAGAACGCCACATCGTCATACAACACACAGTTATCCATATGCGAGATTTCCAGAGGCACTTCCAGCATACTAAGCGCTGCCGTATGTACAGCATGGGTATGAATAATGCACTGCACATCAGGTCTGGCGCGATACAGCCATGAATGGAAACGATTAGCCGGATTCGCCATGCCATCACCTTGCAGCACTTCCAGGTCTTCATTGACAACCAATAAGTTGCTTGCCCGGATTTCATCAAATCCCAACCCCAGTCGCTGTGTTAAATATGTTCCTGGCTTCTCACCACGCGCGGTAATTTGTCCTGCCAATCCAGAATCATGTCCATTTTCAAATAAAATGCGACAAGTCAGTGCCAGCTTTTGCGCTCGACTGTATTCAGTACCTTGCAGATGCTTGTCCATTTGCACAAAGGATTGTTGTATCAGTTGCTCTTTGTCCAAGTTAAAAGTGTTGTTACTCATGTTTTCTCACTATGATGGTATTCATTAAGGATATTGGATAACAAACAGCAAAATAATCTTTGCTTTCGCCACTTCAGCATTCATCCTGATCGGAAATAAACCGTTCAATCACCCGCCGATCACGCTTGGTAGGTCGTCCTTTTGAAGAAAAAGCAAGTTGTGGTTGCGCTTTCAGCCGAGCAGCGAGTATCTCACGTTGTTGACGGCTTTCATCCGTTTCACAATACAATTGCTGTGCCTGCGGAGCAGAGCCACGTTTATTGGACAAGATCAGCACCTTAATCACATATTGCACATAGCCTATGCGGATAATCAGCATGTCTCCAACCGTCACCACTTTGGCAGGTTTTACCCGCTGATCATTCAGGATCACTCGGCCACGCTCGACCGCATCGGCTGCCAACGAACGTGTTTTAAAAAAACGTGTCGCGAACAACCATTTATCAATCCGATATTTTTCTACACTATCATTGGCTTGCATCTCATAATGATTCCGTTAATGTCGTTTCCACCTCAATTCGGCTTTTTAAGGTTTTGTGCACGGGGCATTGATTGGCGATTTCCAATAGCCGGGTACGTTGCTGTTCATCCAAATTGCCTATCAATTGAATCTTACGGATAATTTTATCGGTCGTTGGCGTAGATTTATCGCAATTGGCACAGTCTTCCGCATGAATACGATTGTGATGCAATATGACCCGGATTTCCTGCAAATCGATCTGTTTGTGGTTGGCATACATCCGCAATGTCATCGATGTACAGCTGCCCAACGCGGCAAGCAACAATTCGTAGGGATTAAATCCGAGATTCGTACCTCCCATCGCGATCGGCTCGTCGCTGATCAAACGATGCTGATAGGTTAAAATTTCTCGCGTAAATTTCTTATCCAATTCGCGCACCATCACACTGCCCGATTCAACGGTCGGTGTTTCAGCAGCTTCTGTCTTAACCTCGATCCGCTCCGTTTTCAGATAACGGCCAACCCAGGCAGACAAAACTTCCGCCACGTATTGAGAATCTTCAGGACTGGATAACAAATGATCCGCGTGATCGAGTGACACAAAACTCTTAGGATGCTTGGCAGCGGTAAATATGCGCGCCGCTTCATCAATAGAAACCACCTTATCCAATGGCGAGTGAAATACCAGCAAAGCCTTTCTCAACGATTGAATATGCGCAACGGAATTATATTTCTCCAGATCATCAATAAACTGGCGCTGAATATTAAAACTTCTCCCACCCAATTCAATTTGCACGGATGGTTGATGCTTTAATGCATAATAAGAATCTGCGAACAAATGTTTGATATGTGCTGCGGTTGCAGGTGCACCAATCGTCACTACCGCCTTCACTGCGGGGAGATCCTGAGCGACCGCCAATACGGCAGAACCGCCCAAACTATGTCCGATCAACAAAGTGGGTGCAGCGTATTGCTGCTCAAGATAATTGGCTGCCGCCATTAAATCCTGCAAATTGGATGAGAAATTGGTGCTTGAGAAATCACCTTTGCTATTTCCTAGACCGGTAAAATCAAAGCGCAATACGGCAATCCCCAGATCAGCCAGAGCGCGTGCAATCCGTGCAGCCGCAAGATTATCTTTGGAACAGGTAAAACAATGGGCAAATAATGCGTAGGATCTCACCGTATTTACCGGTATTTCCAGCAAACCGGTCAGCGATTCACCTTGCTGATTGCTAAAACTGGCTTCAATTCTTGGCATGATCACAACTCCTTCACAACATAACTTACACTTCTTTTTAAGCGGAGATTATTTGAACATGGTACCAGAAAAGATTTTACAGACTTGTCATTTGCTGCAAAGATGCCATTAATTTACATTTTTAGGAATACGATAAACTACCATAAAGCCTGGTTAAAATTAGGTTTCAATACTCAATACTCGACGAATTTCATCAGTCTTAAAGCCCAAGGCCATGGGACAACGTACTTGGGGCAAAACTATCACGTCGTACAATTCTTCCACCACGCCATCCATACGCAACCAATGCACCACATCACCGGTACGCAAATCAATGACCTGCACGCCGCACCGAGCTTCTACGTTGCGTGACTTAAGATTGGCATCCAGTGCCAATCCACTGAATGTTTTGTTATGACGTGGCTTGGACAGACCCACCAAGGCAAAATTGCCATGAAAACTCAAGCCGCGCATATAACCTGGGCAAAAACACAGCGATTCAAAACGGCCTGTGTTCAAATCAACATAACCGAACTCCCCCGCACCAGAATTGAGCAGCCACAACCTACCATCGTGCCAGCGCGGAGAATGTGGCATGGAAAGCCCGGCGCAAACGATTTCATCACTATTCACATCCATGACAATACCGCCGTCGCTACGGTGCTCGCGCCAGCCATCGGCGACATCGGTCTGACCCACCGCAGTGACGTAGGCAGGTTGACCGTCTTTCATCGCCAGGCCATTCAAATGACAGCGATCCTCCGCTGCCAACTTGCTGATGAAAGGAGGCTTCCATAATGGTTTAAAACTATGTGTTTCGCTCAACGTCGCCAAACAGCCAAACAAAGTATTGACAAACACCAATCGACCATCACTATCCACCGCCATGTCGTGAATATCCAAATCACCAGTGGTATAACCTACTTGCGGCACGTACAATCGATCAAAACCATCCTGTTGCTGCCCCGTCTCGAATACGTTCTCAAAACGCCACACCTGATACAGACTGCTCATGTATAAACCATTCGGTGTCGAGCACAAGCCCATGCAGCGATTAAAGCTTCGCTCAAATACCGAAAGCCCGTTATCGGGCTTAAGGCCAATGAAATAGAGCTTGCCTATCTGGTAAGTGGTCAATGCAATGGAAAGCTTTTGCTCGGATAGCCACGATAACATTTGACGCGACGTGTTGATTTCAAGCGTTGGCGGAGTAACAGTTTCGGTAGTATCCATTCAAGTGGTCTTTAATGAGCTTTAAAAGAAAATAATTGCAGTGAAATTGAAAACAGCTTAAGCGAAATCTGTCGTCACATTTACTCCAACCAGGAGCACTGCTGCATCCTGGGTATACACATGATAGGCGCCTTTAATTCCACCATCCGTCCAACCGCTACTCAATCCAAACACACGGTCTCCAGCATTACCGCTTAGTTTTAAAGTATTACTGGTACTTGATATATTCAGCACATCAAACACCGTCAAGCTCACCGTATTGTCGCCATTACCATACATATTAATCTTCTCAATATCAGTGAGTCTGCCTTTCACATTGCTCAAGTTCAGATGTAGATTACTACCCGCTAACCCCAACGTATCATAGCCACTGCCACCATCTATTAACTGAAAATTTAAATTGGATGCTCTGATGGTGTCGTCACCAGCACCACCATAAAATACATCAGCCCCACCCCGACTGACAATAACATCATTACCGCCTCCGGCTAAGATACGATCTGCTTTCCATGTACCGGTAAGCGTATCTGCTGCAGATGTCCCTAAGTGAGTGACCGCATCGCTAAAATTGCCGCCAAACACCACATGACTTTTATCACCAGATGCTCCGTAAGCTGGTTGGCCGATTACCAGATCATCAAAACCATCACCATTCACGTCCCCGGCACTGCTCACAATTGGAACAGAATCTGCTCCTCCATCCAGGCGGAAACCATTACTACCATTAATACTGGATAAATTGAGCGTCGCACTGAAACCCGAGGCTTTGCCATAGACAACAAAACCTGCATTGTTGGTGCTGCCACTGTAATTAAAACCACCAACTATCAGATCACCAAAGCCATCGCCATTCACATCGCCGGCATTGCTGACTGTTGGGCGATCATTCTCGGTAAACCCATTCAACCGGAAACCATTGCTGCCGTCGAGATTGGATACATTAAGTGCGGCGCCAAAACCAGCAGCCTTACCAAACACCACATAACTCCCCCCAGCGCCATTGGCACCAACGCCGGAGGCACCGACAATCAAATCACCAAAGCCGTCACCATTGACATCCCCAGCGTTGCTGATACTGGTGAAGTTACCCGTCGCACCTTCATCCAGCTGAAAGCCATTGCTGCCGTCGAGATTCGATAAATCAAGCGTTGCACTAAAGCCGGAAGCCTTGCCAAATACGACAAAGCTAGAATTATTCGCCGATTCGGAAGGATTTGAAGCGACAATCAGATCATCATAGCGATCACCGTTGACATCTCCGGCATTGCTGACTAAAAAGCCAGCATTGATTTCTCCAACCGCACCATTCAGGCGAAAACCATTACTGCCATTGAGTGTCGACAGATCAAAATTTGCGCTAAAGCCGGAAGCCTTGCCAAAAACCACATAACTGGCACCGGCATCATCAGTGCCGACGCCGGAAGCGCCGACAATCAGATCATCAAACCCATCGCCATTCACATCGCCCGCGCCACTGACCGATGAACCCAGATGATCACCCGCTGCGATTCCAGTCATTTGAAAACCATTGCTGCCATTCAAATTTTCCGTGTTCAACTGAGCACCAAAACCGGAAGCCTTTCCAAAAACCACAACACTTGATCCTGAATTGACCAAGCTGTTGCGATCAGATGCATCATCTCCAACAATCAAATCGGCAAATCCATCACCATTGATATCACCCGCACTGCTCACAGAAGCCCCAAAGTGATAACCCAGCGCTCCCGGTTTCAAAACGAAACCATTGCTGCCATCAAGACTGCTGACATTCAATGCGGCATTAAATCCAGAAGCCTGACCCAATACCACATAGCTGGCGTTTGCACCAAAAGCACCGATGATTAAATCTTCATAACCATCACCATTGACATCTCCCGCACTGCTCACTGAATGACCGAGCATATCGTTGAGTGCCGCACCCAAAAGACTAAAACCACTCGTGCCGTTTAAGGTGGATAAATCGATATTTGTAACCATAAAATAGTGTCCTAAAATAAATAAAATAAGGTAATTCGCGTCATGTCTGTATTATCAGAATCACACAAATTACCTTGGTAACCTTCTGATCCTTAAGATCGAAACCGCATTGTAAACTTATTCCTACGCAATGAACACAACAATTTTGGCTGCTGATTTTAAATGATGAATCGTGAATAAAGGAAAAGCAGGATTTACTTGAAGTTCACTATAAATGACTATTTAAATGACTATTGGTTAACAGTATTGGGAATGGTGGCCACCACCCCTTTTGAAGAAAAAATCTGGCAGATCTGGCCGTACCAATGATTTATCCTGTTCATAGGCTTCAGTCCCATAAACAACGATTCGTAACCCTACGCGCTTTCGATCGCCGTAATTTTAAAACCTAATAACAAAGCAACGAGGCCGTTTACTAATAAATTAACGCCAACAAGTATACCTAAGAAAATTGCAGATTGTTCTGGCCAGCCCGTTAAGGAAGCTCTGATTAAGTTATTTATTCCAGTTTTGTCGACAAAGCTATCGGTAAAGTAGCTAATACAGTCATTATTGTACGATTCGTAGCTGTAATTCTTAGCAGATTGCTACTATTCAGTCCCCTGATGCTGATTTCCAGGGGTATTGGACGGAATTATCCCGTGGTTGGCATCCACACCTTACGGACATGGTAGAGATTAGCCAAGGCAAACAACAAGTAGAGCTGTTGTGCATTCTTGAACAATCCTCGGTAACGGACTTTGGTATAACCAAATTGTCTTTTGACAATACGAAACGGATGTTCAACCTTTGCGCGTAGTGAAGCTAGCATGCGATTGAGCACGGTGTGTTCTGCTGGCAATTCCTCACCGCGCTTGCGTTTGAATGGCATGCCCCAGACCGGCTCTTCCGGTTGCCGTTGTGCTTCCAAATTGCGATCATTACGAGTATAAGCCCGATCACCCAATACAACCGCCTCTTCGCCATGTACCAGTGCATCAATCATGTTGCCATCGGCCACTTTGGCCGTGGTAATTTCCAGGCTATGCACCAGGCCGGAATTGGCATCTACGCCTATGTGTGCTTTTAATCCAAAGTAATCGTTGTTGCTCTTCTTAGTCGAACTCATCTCGCCATCACGTTTGCGCTGCCGGTTCTTGGTCGATGGCGCAGCCGCTATCAGCGTGGCATCAACTATCGTGCCCTGACGCAGCAATAATCCCTGCTGCGCTAACTGCGCAGTCGTTTCAGCAAACAGGCTTTGCGCCAAGTGATGCTTCTCCAGCAGGTGGCGAAACTTGAGGATCGTCGTTTCATCAGGCATGACATCTTCTCCTGCATCCAATCCTGCAAATTCACGCAACATCGGCACATCATGTAACGCTTCTTCCATTCCCGGATCTGAATAACCAAACCATTGTTGCATCATATGAATCCGCAGCATCGCTTCCAACGCAAATGGCTTACGTCCCAAACCCGCTACCGGATAGTGCGACGCGATCCGATTCGTCCACTCTGACCAAGGAATTACTTACTCCATTTCTTCGAGAAACTTTTGTCGGCGAGTTACTTTCGGTTTCTTAATAAATAATGGAATCGACAAGCCTAATTGTTTCATCAATGCGCTCCCTTGCAGTGGTTACGATCTACCAAGTATTTTACAAGTTTTTGGGACTTAATCAGAGTTTCCTCAAATACCGGAAGCCCGTTATCGGGCTTAAGGCCAATGAAATAGAGCTTGCCTATCTGGTAAGTGGTCAATGCAATGGAAAGCTTTTGCTCGGATAGCCACGATAACATTTGGCGCGACGTGTTGATTTCAAGCGTTGGCGGAGTAACAGTTTCGGTAGTATCCATTCAAGTGGTCTTTAATGAGCTTTGAAAGAAAATAATTGCAGTGAAATTGAAAACAGCTTAAGCGAAATCTGTCGTCACATTTACTCCAACCAGGAGCACTGCTGCATCCTGGTCGTAAATAGGATAGGCACCTTTACTTTAATTTGCACTATCTTTTCTAGGGAAGCGCTGATTAATTGACTGCACGAGCGAATTGCTTCGTTGCGCGGTACTCACTCCCTCGCCTATCAGATTGATATGTCTCGGTTGTTGCGTTCCGTGCGCCTCGCCCTTCATCACGTTCGTTGAATTAATCAGCGCTTCCCTAGCTAACGGTACTCTTTTCAACAGAATCCTTACATGAGTATTCCGTTTTATTCCTCAATACCCCAAGGGGTCTCTTTTTCTCCTAATATTTCAAGAAGATCAATTTCAATAGTACGGCATAGAGAAAGCATGGGTATATCAAAAGCCATTTCTTGGAATGGATTCTCAGAATAATCTCCGACTAATTCCATTATCACATAAACCCAACCGATCCCTCTAGTTAACGATAATATTCCATTTCGAATTCAACAGATAGATTATTTCCAATCGATCTCACAAAACCGGTGATTATGGAGGTATATAAAGCAAAAACCAATTTGAGAAGTTACGGCTGAGTCTATGCTCAGCCACGCCGGTCAGCTACTTTTCAACTCATTTACTTCCTAGCGTTGATTGCAACATAGGATGTGAAAAGATTACGATAATCAGGAATATGATTAGAGAACAGTGCGCCAAGACCTTCGATGTCATTTCTCCAGTCACGATGCAGTTCGCAAGCAACGCCAAACCAGCTCATCAATTGTGCCCCCGATTCCGCCATGCGGCTCCAAGCAGCTTCGCGAGTCACCTCATTAAAAGTTCCCGATGCGTCGGTCACAACAAATACCTGAAAACCTTCTTCCAGAGCCGAAAGTGCTGGAAAAGCGACACAAACCTCTGTAACAACGCCCGCGATGATCAACTGTTTTTTGCCTGTTGCTTTAATGGCTTTGACAAAATCCTCGTTATCCCAAGCGTTAATTTGTCCTGGTCGCGCGATGTATGGAGCATCCGGGAAAATTTGTTTTAATTCAGGGACCAACGGTCCATTGGGACCATCTTCAAAACTGGTGGTCAAAATAGTTGGCAATTTGAAATATTTGGCGAGATCAGCTAAAGCCAGTACATTGTTCTTGAATCTATCCGGCTCGAAATCGCGCACCAAGGATAGCAATCCTGCTTGATGGTCGACTAAAGCTACGACAGCGTTGTTTTTATCGAGGCGTTGATAAGGTTTATTCATTCTATTTCTCCGTGCATATCGTTAAAAAAGTGTGTTCAATGAGCAAAACGATGATCAAAAGGATTTTTGTTAAATGCCTTCATCTCGATGGCAATATCAGCGTTCAGAGTCCATCGCTTCATCATCCCTTGCGACTTGCTGGGCTTTTAAGTAACTCTCGATCAATAACTGATAATGTGGCATGGCACCTGAATATGCACCTGCCCACTCCGCAGCACTGGATCCTGCCCATGATTTCTGCAATTCAGAGAGCACGGCTACCGTATCAATAGGCACTACGCCTGCCTGTGCTAATCGGGCAATAGTCAAATCTGTTGCCAAATTGGATACGCTTCCAGAAGCATCGATTACCGCGAAAACTTTGTATCCAGCGTTAACCGCACTGATACAAGGAAAAGCCAAGCAAACGCTGGTAAGGGTGCCAGCAACGATCAATGTTTTCCGTTGAGCCGCCTTGATTGCCGCAAGAAAATCAGGGCTATCCCATACATTGATTTCGCCACGGCGGGCAACATATTTGGCATGAGGCGCAAACTGATGAACCTCCGGAATGAGCGGACCGTTTGGGCCTTGCGGAACCGATGCCGAGGTAATAACAGGAATTTTTCCAATAGTGGCTGCCTTAGCCAGGGCTACCACGTTCGCTCTCAATTGAGGAATGGGGATATCCTTAACGATCTGAAATAGACCGCTCTGATGATCGATCAACAGCATTAAAGCATCGTTTGGATCGATAGTCGGAGTTTTTCCGTCGAAATTAGCTGGGATACTCATATGTTTTTCCTATAAATGAATGTTACAAAAGTAATAACCATGCAAACTAGCGAGATAATTGCCCGAAATGCCCGCTATTAAAATCTACAATGGCTTGATCAATTTCTTTTTGCGTATTCATCACAAAAGGACCTTGACCAACAACTGGTTCATCAATCGGTTCGCCGCTCAGCAAGAGCACTACAGCATCTGCTTGTGCTTCAAGCATTATCACGCTACCAGGCCGATCAAGCACTACCGCTTGCGCTTCTTGTACCACTGAATCGCTATTGACCGACACTGTACCATGTAAAACAACAAGTGCGGCACTCCAGCCATCTGGTAACGATAACTCGGTTCTTTTTCCCTGATTCAAACGCAAATCCCAAACATTCATTGGGCTAAAAGTGCGTGCAGGCCCTGTGTGGCCTTGGTAATTTCCAGAGATGACACGTACCGTACCCGCATTTTCAGGCAAAGCAATGGTTGGAATATCTGCATTGAGGATGGCTTGGTAGCCCGGCGTAGTCATCTTGTCCTTGGCGGGCAAATTGACCCACAATTGCACCATCTCTAGCGAACCGCCCAAATGTGTAAAAGACTCAGAGTGAAATTCTTCATGCAGAATACCTGCACCGGCAGTCATCCATTGCACATCTCCAGGCCCAATTGTTCCTCCTTGACCTGTGGAATCCCGATGCGCCACTTCACCCCGATAAACGATCGTGACCGTTTCGAACCCGCGATGAGGGTGTTGCCCTACACCGCGCGGATGCTCGGTTGGTGAAAAATCGGCAGGGCCTGCATAATCAAGCAATAAAAATGGACTGAGTAATTTTCCATGATTCCGATAGGAAAATAGAGACCTCACTGGAAAACCATCTCCTACCCAATGAGACGGAGGAGCATCATAAATACCAAGAATGTTTTTCATCGTAATCTCCTTGTGTTATTTTCCTACATATTTCTGTAGGAATCAGTGTATAGGCAAGCCAATCATTTGAATAGATCGTAAAATAGTTATCATCGTTCTATTTTTGGAACAACAAAGACGCCCATGCATGATCTTAATGACCTTTATTATTACGTCCAGGTAGTCGACTATGGCGGTTTTGCTTCGGCGAGTCGCGCCCTCCATATTCCGAAATCTAAGCTAAGTCGCCGCATTGCTCTGCTTGAAGAAAAATTAGAGGTTCGCCTGATCCAACGTTCTACCCGGCATTTCTCAGTGACTGAAATCGGTCAGACGTATTATGAACATTGCAAAGCCATGTTGGTGGAAGCCGATGCGGCGCAGGATGCCATCAATGTAACCCGCGCGGAACCTCGCGGCACTGTCCGGATGACTTGCCCGGTGGCGTTGCTGGATGCGCATATCAGTACAATGCTGGCTGATTTTATGGTCAACTACCCGCAGGTTATAATACATCTGGAAGCAACTAATCGCGTTGTGGATCCCATTGAAGAAGCGGTTGATTTGGTTATCCGAGTTCGTCCATCTCCGTTGGAGGACAGTAACTTGGTGATGCGCGTATTGGCGGATCGTGGTCAGTGCCTGGTGGCCAATCCCGCGCTTTTTTTGCATCATGACGTTCCTAGAGTACCTACTGATCTGACACAATGGCCAAGTTTGGGATTTGGCCCTTTTCAGCAGAAACATGCCTGGATTCTGTGTAAGCCTCTAACCCTTCCACATTAACACCCTGATACATCATCGCTATCCTCAAGCCTTTTACAAGGAGGAACGATGTCATCATCAGAAGCACGACGAATTCATATCGAAGCATGGCAAACCA
>JAGOKN010000054.1 GCA_017994575.1 Nitrosomonas sp. | reverse complement strand
TTATCCTTGACCAAGGTGGCGTTCATAGCCCTGCCGTACCTGGAATAATCAAACGCCTAAATCATTGGCCATTCAGCTCACTACAATTTGTCTACCCAATTGATGCATTGAAGGCTATTTATGAAACCGCAACATAACGTTAGGGTTCAACATGACGACAGTTTTCCAATCTACAAAATGCTCTGGTTGTGACGAACCTTTGCCCGAAGGTTTACTAAGTTCTGTCCAGAATGCGGTGACAATCAAAGCAAAATGACGGCTAGGTTCGCAGAATTGCCACATAACCTTGATCACTTACTGAATGAAACAGCGCGAAGCACGGGGTCACGAATCAAGAAAAATAACTGCACAAAACTACTAATCCTTCAACACCACCCAACCCACCTCACACTCCCCTGCTTCCGTAGCCACATAGGCCGATTCCTCAGTAATCGTGACGGAGATATCCATCGTGCGCTGTACCAGTTTTGTCAGTGCTTGAATGTTTGGCCAGGAAAACTGAAAAATAGCTGCGGATAGTGAGGTGAATTTTGCTTGTTCTTGCATCCACCAGACGTTCGATTTGGAATTGAAACTATACACTTTGACTGATTGGGCGATCCGGGTGGCTTTTTTGATTCGATCCGGAGCGGGTTCTCCGATATCGACCCATAAGGCAATCCGTCCATCCGGGGTATGCGCCCATAGGTCAGGCTCTTCTGCGGTACTCAAACCTTTTGTGAGCATCAGGGATTCCTGTGCATTGATACAAAATGCGAGCATGCGCACCATCATGCGTTCCAGCGTTTCGGATGGGTGCTGGGCAATGGTTAGGTTAAGCGTATCGTAATAATTGCGATCGAGGTCGGTCAGCGCAATTTTGAATTTATAAATAGTCGGTTTTAATGCCACAGGTTCACCCAAAAAGTCATAACCAAAAGCGTTACATTGCTGAAGATAGTGAAGGAAATACGATTTATATTGCGCAAGGTTTCAACTTACCCAATGCCTTGCGATTGCAAATAATCTTCATGTTTACCTTTAAAGTCATCAATACCCGCCAGTGTCATTTCAAGCGCCCTCGTAGCCAGCGCAGAAACGAATTCCCGGTCATGGAAAATAAAAATACCGGCATATTTCTCCAGTGCGCTATTCAGTAACACAAGGGGTCGCAAAACACAAGGATCAGGCTGCGAACTATGAATATAGCCGATGAATTAGATTTGATTTTGTTTAGCGGCTTTGTGATTGCGCATCACCTGTTTTGGGGTCGTGATTAGGTTCGTGACCCTGGTTATACTGGCGGCCAACCCTTCAGTCGAGCCATTGTGCCCATCTCACCGCGAATGGTAGGGCTAAAACACATTCCTTGATTTTTACATGGTAAAGGTATAATTTATATACCATGATAACTTTTGAATTCGACGAAACAAAAAATCAGGCTAACCTTAAAAAACATGGTATTGACTTTGTTGATGCACAATTACTTTGGAATGACCCAAGACTCTTGGAAATTCCTGCAAAAACTGAAGATGAGCCTCGTTATTTGGTTATTGGTGTTATTAACAACAGGCATTGGTCTGCTGTTATCACCTATCGAGAAGCAAATGTTAGGCTGATTTCTGTTCGTCGCTCACGCACCGAGGAGATTGCACTGTATGAAAGCTAAAGATTTTGAGAAAAAATTTGATGAAAATTATGATATTACCGCTTCGTTGGATTTATCAAAGGCCAAGCGGGTTTTACAAGAGCAGAAGCGCGTGAATGTAGATTTCCCAACATGGATGATTGAGTCGCTTGATAGAGAAGCTAGAAAATTAGGCGTCACCAGGCAGTCTATTATTAAAGTTTGGCTCGCTGAAAGGTTGGAAAAGTCAGGTATAACACATCGTCCAAACGGAGATGCCTAGCGGTAGCACAAGAAGGCGGGGCATGATTAGAGGGTAGCGCCGATTAATTAGGTATAATTTTGTTTAGCAACCCTGTAATGTCCGTGTCACCTGTTTCGGAACCGTGATTCAGCACCTGACTTCGGTTTTTCTGCATTCGCACCAAGAAAATTTAACATGCCAAAAGTATTTATATCTTATTCCTATGATGACGACACACATATAGCATGGGTTTCTGATTTAGCATCAAAATTAAGAGCAAATGGCGTTGATGTAATTTTTGACCAATTTGAAACGAGACTTGGATCTGACTTACCACTTTTCATGGAGCAAGGGTTAAGTAAGTCGAGTAGAGTGATATGCATTTGCTCTGATACTTTCAATCAAAAAGCAAACTCTGGACGAGCCGGCGTTTACTATGAAAAAAGAATTATTTGTAACGAACTAGTGGGAGACTCTTCATCAGCATGGGTCATACCACTAATTAGGAATAATAAATCACAAAAAAAACTTCCAACGTTTCTGAGCGCACTTAAATACATATCCTTTGAAGATGATGGTAAGTTTAAAGAAAATTTTTATGATCTTTTGAGAGATTTACATGATCAAAATTCATTGCCCCCGCTTGGCGGGAATCCATTTGAACATAATCCTGACGTATTAGGAAAAATTGATGAGACGATTCAAATTTCAAAGACATTATCAATCACTAAAAAATCAAATGGCACGGATACATTTAACTACTTAAGTAATTCTGGCAACTATACAGTTGGTACAGGCTTATATGAATTCAAAACTCATTGGTCAACCGCAAGTAATCATTCAGTTCATGCTTATAATGACCACGTCAGAGCAATTGCATGCACATCAAATGAGATTGATATAAATAATTTTAACTTAGAAGAATATGATTTTAGCTCTCGTGCCAGAACAGCCAACATTGGCGAATCAGTGATCTGGATAAACAACAATGGCAAAATTCTGGTTACTAAAATTGAAAAAATATCAATTGAAAACACTCAAAAGAATTGGTTAACAATCACATATCAGACTCTTGAAAATGCTGCCTAACAAGCGCGTCAACCACGTTCACTTCGTTCAGTGAACGGCTGCGCGCACATAAGGAAACAGGTCGCTAACTAAGAATATAGCCGATGAATTAAGAATAATTCTGTTTATGGCCTTATGATCTGCACGTCACCTTGTTGCAGTTTTGTGTTTCGGCATCTGAACCCTGGTTGCGGTTCAGTAGATTTCTCGCTCTTGCTCATAATGACAGTTGTTTAGTGCTTCCCCGAAGAATTAGAATTAGATTTATGTTGATGAACAAGGCTTACTAGCTACCATAGATAAACAATCACTAAATTCCATTATTCCCTTTTTTCTTTCAGAATTTCCATGGAATCCTAGAGGGCGATGGCCGTGATTTCATGCGGTAGCGGGAACCTGTACTTTCCGGCGTAGATGACAAACTTTTTTTGAGGCTGGATATCTTTGACGTGGCCCCATAAGCGCCACAGACGAATGGGCTGCCAAAGCAGAACGAATTTTATCTGCAAGAGATCGCTTTATTATCCATGCATTTATAACATCATATGTTATAAATGCAGAGTTATTATTTTAATTCGAAGGATAAAACAGTCTGCTAGTTAGCCAACTTCTTTTTGCATCACACTTTGGAATAATTCTGATCCGATCAACCGATCCAGCCATTGAATCAAATGCCGGTATTGGGAAGCGTAGAACCAATCCTGATTGACATTGGAAAATTGCCGCACAAACGGAAAAATCGCCATATCCGGCAGTGTCAGATGATCGCCCATCAGGCAATCATGCCTAGCCAAACGAGCATTCAGGTCGGCCAGAAACACCTCAGCGCGTTCGCGATAATAGGCTTCTGAGTGTTCTGGAAATCTAACCGCATATTTGTATAGATCCAGCGCCGGTTTGAAGGATTCATCATTCTGCTGGATCAAAGCCATCGCTTGCATCGATTTGTCTGGATCGGTTTCCAACCAATGTTCAGGATCATTGATGGACAGCGCCCATTGCATGATATCCAGGCTTTGCTCGAGCACGCTGCCGTCCGCAAACTTTAGCACCGGCACGGTACCTTTCGGCGAGCAATCGAATAACGCCTGCGGCTTGGCACGCAAGCTGACTTCCTGGTGATCGACTGCAACGCCACTGACTGCGAGCGCCAATCTGGCGCGGATGGCAAAAGGGCAACGGCGAAAGGTAAACAACAACGGTTTCATGATTGACGCATGCGATATATCCAGACTGGATGACTTAAGCAGTTGTGCGGTTCTGATCTCGGTGCTTTTTGATTAAATCGTAAGCGGTTTGCACTTCTTGGGCTTGCTCGGTGGCAACCGCGATCATTTCTTCTGGCACACCCTGCCCCATCAATTTATCCGGGTGATATTGGCTCATCAGCTTACGATAGGCGCGCTTGATTTCCTGATCGGTACTGTCTTTGCTGACGCCCAATGCCTTATAAGCATCTTCCAGTGCGCTTGCAGACGTGCTCTGGCCACCGGCAAAATGCGCCTGATTCAGCACCATCTCGAGCAGTTGCTCGAATGCAGCGGGATGATACCCCAGCCTTCCGGCGACCGTTCTCAGCAACTCCTCTTCCGCAGCATTCAATTGCCCGTCAGACAATCCCATGATGATGAGATAGACCAGCAACATCTGCTTTAAATTGGGGGAGCTGCCACAAACAGTCAGAAATTCGTTAATTTTCGGATGAATGTCGTAATCCCCGGAAGCACCCTGCTTGAACAGGGCTATCGCTTTGAGCCGATAGTCAGGCGTCATGCGCAGTTTTTGCATGAACTGTTCCACATGCGACACTTCGATCTCGGAAACACGACCATCCGCTTTGGCCAATTTACCCATCAAAATAAACACGGTTTCCAGGAAAACCGATTGGCGGCGGGCCGCATTCAATGGATTCAGGCTGCCGGGGCCAAGAGCTCTGAATCGATCGATGAAGCTGCCGACAAAATAACCCAGGAAGATACCTAAAATACCCAGGATAAAAAAGCCAACAAAAGCACCAAGTATTCTAAACAATGAAATTCCAGACTAAGCGTTAAAAGCGGTCATTATAACGAATTGTCGTTGAGCCAGCCTGTTTTAAGAGCGACGACTTGCTCCACAAAAAACAGGATGCTTACGCTCGTGTTTAAGCTCTGCTTGCCCACTGCTCGGGTGTCAGCGTTTTCATTGAGAGCGCATGGATTTCCTGCTTCATCCGGTCACCCAATGACTTGTAGACCAGCTGATGCTGCTGCACTATATTTTTGCCTTGAAATTGCGCACTCACAATGACCGCATGAAAATGATGTCCGTCGTCACCTTCAACTTCCACATACTCGCATGGTAAAGATGTCTCAATATAGTCCTTTACATTATTTGCTGTCAGCATTTTAGTCTCCTTCATGCCCATTCCGGCATGCAAAATTAATCAATAAGTCAATCAATCAAATGAATTAGTAACGCAATTTATATCCGGATTTAAGCATTTTAATCGCGAGCATGGAAATTGCGATCAGACACAGTGTCACTATCATCAAACTGATAGCGGGCGAAATATCCGACACCCCAAAAAAGCCATAGCGAAATCCATCAATCATATAAAAAAATGGATTGAGATGGGACAGATACTGCCAAGCGCTGGGTAGCGAGTGGATGGTGTAAAACACGCCCGACAAAAAAGTCAGTGGCATGATGATAAAATTCTGGAAAGCCGCCAGTTGATCAAATTTATCTGCCCATATACCCGCTATCAAACCCAGCGCGCCTGATATTGCACTCCCCAGAATGACAAACAACAGCACCCAAAGGGTTAGTTGAATCGGAGTATCGAAGAATATCATGGTCACCAGATACACACCCAAGCCAACCAATAATCCGCGCACTATCGAAGCAAGAATATAGGCAAAGAATATTGCACGGTAAGACAGCGGTGATAATAAAACAAATACGATATTGCCGCTGATTTTGGATTGGATCATGCTGGACGATGAATTGGCAAACGCATTTTGTATCACAGCCATCATGACCAATCCCGGAATCAGGAAAATAGTGTGGGCAACCCCCGGATAAACTTCCGCGCGTGTCTCGAGCACATGAAAGAAAACCAGCAGATAAAGCAAGGTAGACACCATGGGTGCCAGCAAGGTTTGAAATCCCACTTTCCAGAAGCGCAGTAGTTCCTTATAAAGCAAAGTATAAAAACCGGTCATTTTGATTTACTTCCGCTGTTTTTCATGATGTTCACAAACACATCTTCCAAATCGGGTTGCTGTAAGTACATTTCCAGTATTTGTATATTCGCAGATCGTAATGTCGACAAAATAAATTCTATCTGCGCGTAATTTTCGATTCTCAACCCAACTAATCCATCGCTATAGCTAATTTGCAGTGCTTGCAAGGTTGCGGGCAGGGCATCAGGCAACAATCTAAGCCGCACTGAATTGCCAGTGGTTATTTTCCCAATCAAATTTTTCGTACTGTCTAGCGCAACAATCCTGCCTTCTTTCAACATGGCTACGCGATGGCATAATGTTTCAGCCTCTTCCAAATAATGCGTGGTCAACACGATGGTATGACCATCCTGGTTAAGTTGCTGGATAAAATTCCACAGTGTTTGACGTAATTCCACATCCACGCCTGCGGTTGGTTCATCCAGAATTATCACCGGCGGTTTGTGCACCAGCGCTTGCGCAACCAGAACTCGGCGCTTCATTCCACCCGAGAGCGCACGCATATTGGCATTAGCCTTATCAGCAAGATCCAGACGCTCAATGATTTCATCCACCCACTGAGTATTGCCTCTAATCCCATAATAACCGGATTGAATCAACAAGGTTTCACGTACGGTAAAAAAAGGATCAAAAACCAGCTCTTGCGGCACGACACCCAAGCTCCGGCGAGCTTGCTGATACTGGGTAATGACATCATGTCCCATCACACTGACAGTGCCGCTGTTGGCAAGTGTCAGACCGGCAATGATGCTGATGAGCGTTGTTTTACCCGCACCGTTGGGACCTAATAGCGCAAAAAACTCACCCTGCTGAATGTTCAGATCGATATCGGTCAATACGCGCAAATCGCCAAACTGTTTGCATACTTGCTTGACTTCAATGGCAGGCAACATCGTTTCAATCAGTCACAAAAAAATGGGGAATAGGGTTCACAAGGAAGGCCGGCAACTATCCAGATCAGATAGCCGTTTGATGATCGGTATGGCGCGGTGTGACGGGAATTAATTCTGCAACATCATATAACTGTATTAAGCTTCCAAGGCTCGCAGGCATATTGACAAACTCTAATTGATGGCCGCCTTGACGTGCTGCCCGCAACCACTCCAACAGCATACTGATGATGGTTGAATCCACTTCAGTCACTTTGCCCAAGTCAATCACGCAATGGGGTTGATCAAATAGCGCAGCCCCACGCTGAGTCACAAACACCACATTATCAATGGTGATCGGACCCTGCACGATGATGTTATCGCCATCCCGGAAAATCATTGGAAGTAATGGATTCGGTGTACTCACGCGCAGATGCTACTTCTTGCCTTCCAAAGACTTGTTCTTGTCGGATAATGTTTTCAGCAGTCCTTCCACGCCGCCTTTGCGCACTTGACTGTTAAAACTACCCCGATAATTGGTAACCAGGCTGACGCCACCTACGGTGACATCATACACTTTCCATCCATCCGGCTTTTTTTCCATGCTGTAATCAATCGGCACTGGCTGTTTCCCCTGCCCCTGAACAACGATGGTTCTTACCGTGGTTTCAACACGATCTCCCAGGGAAGCGATAGGATTGACCTTGATTGTTTCATCATGGTAGATCGACAATGCATTTGAATAAGTGCGCACCAGCAATGTGCGAAACTCATCCACCAGCTTATTTTGCTGTTCCGGCGCTGCTGCTGACCAGTGCTGCCCCATTGCCAGTTGGGTCATGCGGGTAAAATTGAAATGCGGCAATATCTTGGTCTCAATCAGATCGAGCATTTTTTCCTTGTTGCCATTTTTCAAATCCTCATCTTTGTGAATAATCTCTATGACTTCCTGCACTGTTTTATCGACCAGTCTGTCAGGCGCAAGATCCATTGACCATGCAGGAAAGACCAACAGGGTAGAAAATATCAATAAAATTATTCCGAACAGTCTTTTCATTGTTTCCTCACCAAAAATTTTTTAAGTATTATGCAACAAATCTATATAACAAGAATATATCAGTTCAATCAGAAAGAATCACTTTCTGATGCTTTATCAAATAAAAACCGCCCAATCAATTCTTCCAACACCATAGCTGAATTGGTTTTCATAATTTTGTCGCCATCCATCAACATCGCCTGATCGCCGCCGGCCGACAAGCCAATATACTGCTCACCCAGCAGGCCGGATGTCAAGATGCTGGCAAAGGTGTCTTTAGGAAATGGGAAACGGCTGTCCATGCTCATGGTAACCACAGCATCGTAGGTTTGCGTACTGAATTGTATATCGGTGACACGCCCCACGACCACACCGGCGCTTTTTACCGGCGCACGTACCTTGAGTCCACCAATATTTTCAAAATTTCCAGTAATCACATAGCTCTGTGACGGATTGTATACATTCAAATTGCCTACCTTGAGGCTCAAAACCATAAGCGCGGCAATACCGGTTATGACGAACAAACCCACCCATAAATCCATTGTTGTCCGCTGCATCAGCTCACTCCTCTAAACATGAAAGCGGTCAAAATAAAATCAAGTCCTAAAATCACCAATGACGAGGTCACGACTGTCCGTGTCGTGGCGCCAGACACACCTTCTGCCGTCGGCGGCGCATCATACCCCTCGAATACGGCAATGGCGGTCACCGCCACGCCGAAGAAACAACTCTTAATGAAGCCATTCAAAATATCGAATCTAAAATCAACCGCGCTTTGCATTTGCGACCAAAAGGAACCTTCGTCCACGCCAATGAATACAACCGTAACGAGATAACCGCCAAATACACCCATTACAGAAAACATCGCCGCCAGGAATGGCATGGAAATCACGCCCGACCAAAAGCGCGGGGCAACCACGCGCGCTATGGGATCAACCGCCATCAATCCCATCGCCGCCAATTGCTCTGTTGCTTTCATTAAGCCAATTTCCGCAGTAATCGCTGAACCCGCGCGGCTGGCAAACAATAGCGCAGCGACAACCGGACCCAGCTCACGCACCAGGGACAAGGCGACTAATGTACCGACGGCTGATTCCGAACCATATTTTTGTAGGGTTTCATAGCCTTGCAAACCCAGCACCATGCCCACAAACAAACCGGATACCACGATAATGATCAGCGATAGAACACCGGTAAAATACAATTCCCTGATGACTAGGCTAAAACGGCGCAGGCTCGTACCCGATTTGAGCAGCACCAGTATGAAAAAACGCGTGGCGCGCCCCAGACGCCAAATACTCTCGATGACGCGATGCCCGATATGCTGAATGCTGGCAACGATACGTTTAGGCAAAAGTATCCTCCAGATTCAAATCTTTTTTATACGCTTGCGCCGGATAATGAAAAGGCACCGGACCGTCTTCTTCACCATGCACGAACTGATGCACAAAGGGAGCGACTGACTCCCGCACTTCCTTGGGTGTGCCTTGCGCGGCAATCACGCCATCCGCAATAAAATAAACATAATCCACGATCTTTAACGATTCCTGCACATCATGCGTCACCACAATGGAGGTAATCCCTAATGTGTCGGTCAGTCGGCGGATCAAATTGCCAATCACGCTCAATGAGATCGGGTCCAGACCGGTAAACGGCTCATCATACATAATCAGCATCGGATCCAGCGCAATCGAACGGGCCAAAGCCACGCGCCGCGCCATGCCGCCGGATAACTCATTGGGCATTAAATGATGCGCGCCGCGCAGCCCCACCGCATGCAATTTCATCAGCACCAGATCACGAATCATCGATTCCGGCAAATTGGTATGTTCACGCATCTGAAACGCCACATTGTCAAAAACCGACAAATCCGTAAACAAGGCGCCAAATTGAAACAGCATGCCCATCTTGCGCCGCAGCTTAAACAAGGCATCACGATTCAGCTCATGCACCACTTCTCCGGCAAACTTCACATAGCCGGAAGTCGGCTGTAGTTCACCGCTGATCAGTCGAAGCAACGTGGTTTTACCGGATCCGCTACCGCCCATAATGGCGATGACTTTGCCACGCGACATGGTCATATCGATGCCCTTCAGTATTGGGCGCGTATCATAGGAAAAACCAAGGCTTTTTGCCTCAATTAAAGTTTCAGGTGGCATGCTAAACGGTAAAATCTATTTGGAGAAAAGACGAATGAACGATAGTCCCAGTATTGTGTAACGAATTAAAACATTCTTGACCGGCCTATCAATAACCGAAGAATACCTAGCGGTTGTTGATTTTATCATCAATCAGTTAATCAGGCCTGATTTTAACCTCAAATCCCATCACGATGCACTGATAAATATCACTGCAGTTCGATCCGACATCAATTTTAATCCACTTTTCCGCGCAAGACTGATCTATGTTGAACGGCATCGCAACTTTGTGACCAGCGGGAAAATTATCGCATACACTGCCCTTCCCCTACACCCCATTGTGTAGGAGTGTGAGCTCCCCCGGTTCCCGAGACCATCGGACGCGCAAGAATCCGTCCATCCTGTTTTTCGTTCACGTATCATGGCATCATGTATGCCATGCGCCATCTGAACATTGTCCATTGCTTGAAAATATCTGTCATGCTCTGCAGCCAGCGGCTTTATCTCATCAGCTTTCTGATGTTTTGTTCCGTCACATCGGCAGGATTGGCTGGTGAAATTTACCGCAGCGTAGACGATAAAGGGCGCATAACCTATTCTGATCAAGCCACTCATGGCGCTCAACCAGTCCCAATCACGGCATCGAGCAATCGCCAGTTGCGTCGAGTCGTTAGAGTGTACGATGGCGACACGATTATTCTGGAAGGGGGCAAACAGGTCCGCCTACTCGGCGTTAACACGCCGGAAATCGAAAGCCGCCTGCAAACTGAGGAACCGGGCGGAATTGCCGCAAAAAAATGGCTACAAGCCCAATTAAAGGCTGAAACCCAGATTTATCTGGAATTTGATGAAGTCAAACAAGACAAATATAAACGATCACTGGCGCATGTGTTTTTGCCGGATGGCAAGCACCTTAATCTCGCATTGCTGGAAAATGGCTTAGCAACCGTCAGTATCATCCCCCCCAATGGCCGTTATGCCGAGGCATTGATCAAGGCGCAGCAACACGCTGAAAAACATAAACTGGGCATTTGGTCCATGCCGGAATATCAACCGCGCCCCATTGCTCAGATTACCAACCATGCCAAAGGGTGGCAACGATTCACCGGAACACCGGTGGCTATCAAAAAAGGTAAAAAATATACTCGGCTGACTTTCAATGACAAGGTGGATTTCCGTATCGCCAATACCAACCTCCGCCTGTTTCCTGCGCTAGATACTTATTTAGGAAAACCCTTGGAAATCCGCGGCTGGGTATCGCGCAACAAAGATCACTACACTATGTTCATTCAACATCCCAGCGCACTCGTTGTGCAATAATTGCACGCACTCGAACCGCCTCCGGTTACAAAATATTCTTTTGATGAAAAAACACAAGCTGACTTCAATCTCCACAAAACCACCTTGCTTTGCACGAGATCAGGATTTTTCAAGCCGGGTAACCTCACTCATGGCTCGTTGCAAATGTTGCTGTAACGATTTTTCAATCGATTGATGCCGGTAAGCGGGCAACACATACGATGAAATTAATTCCGTATGGCGCTGCCCGTCTTCCAACCAATATTCCGCCACGGCAAATCCCACCATTGCCCCTTCAATCGATGCCGATAAACCGATCAATTCACCACGTTGCGGCTGGATTCTCCAGCGGTTTTGCAGGCTTGGATAAGTCATTGCCTCATATTGCAACAGATTTTCCGGCGTCAAATGGTAAACCTTCTGATATTTAACTTCGATTTGCTTTGCATCTACCGTTTGCGAAACGCGCGGCAAGCCAGCCACTTGCGCCGGCTGACCCAAACCAGGACGTTTTACCGTGGGTTTGGTGGTCATTATTCCTCCAGATCCAGGGAAAGTAATCAATCGCTCAATGTCGTCATCCTGAAAACCAAGCGCTCTGGGTTGACGAACATCAGGCAGCACCACCACATCAAATAATTCTTCGACTACCCCGTTAATATGGAGTGCGTGCAAAAGATTGCCGGTATTCAGATCAACGACCGCCAAACCACATTGAACCGGCATATTTTCAGCGGCAAGTCGGGTTTCCAAAGTTAAGCCTGTGAATGCCTTGGAGCGTAACTGCGACAATCCTATCAAGGCAAAATTTTTCCAGAAGGCAAGTCCGCGCACAAAACCCGGACAGAATGTGATCGGTACAAATTGTCCGCCATCCAGATAGCCCAATTCACCTGTTCCAGAATTGAGAATCCATAGCTTGCCCTGATACCAGCGCGGCGAGTGCGGCATGGATAATCCCGTAGCAATGATTTCATTACTGGGAATATGCATCACCAGTCCGCCATTCCGGCGGTGATCGCGCCAGCCAGCAACTTCATCCGTCGCACTGCATGCGGTGACGTACATGGGTTGATCATCTTGCATGGCCAAGCCATTCAAATGACAACGATCTTCCGCCACCAGCCTGGTGATGAACGGCGGTTTCCAGATGGGCGCAAAGTTGAATCCTGCCTGTAAAGTGGCCAGACAACTGAAATCGGTATTGATGAATAGTATCTGCTGCGTCTGAGTGACCACGACATCGTGCACATTTAAATCGCCCGTCGTGTGCGATTGACAGGGCACATACAAACGATCGCAATCTTGATGCAACTCATCTTTTGCCAGTCGATTTTCCAGTTGCCAGATTTGGTAACGGGTTGCCATATATAAGCTTTCACCGCGCGCATATAACCCCATGGGTTTATCAAACAACCGCTCATTGACTGCCAGACGGCCATTTTCCTTGCGCCCGACTAAAAATAATCGATTGGTTTGATAAGTCGTAAACGCGAGACTGATTTGTTCGCTATCCAGCCATTGATAGAGATGCTGTGAGCCCTGCATGGTAACCGCAGGTGGAGTGCCAGAATCGGGTTGTTGCTTGATGGATGATTGTTTCAATGCAGTGATCTCATTGCCTGCAAGCAATTTTTATCAGCAATTATTCAAAACTGCCATATCTTGATCGTTTCTTCCGGGTCAATAACGGGAGAATCAAACCCAGCGCCACACCGCCAAGCAGCACTAAAGCACCGGCAAAAAACCAATCTTTTTGCCGATGCTCTTCCAGCTCACTATTTCTTTGCTGCAAGCCATTGAAACGTTCCTCAGTGGTCGAAAGCTTCTCCTGCAATTTCTTGTTTTCCTTGTCGATGGCAATTGCATTGGCCGATGTTTTCCTAATCGAATCCAATTGTTCGGTTAAGCGCTTATTCTCGCCTTCCAGCATCAACAAGCGTTTCTTCGTGCCCTCATACTCGTCTTTCATAGCATTCAATTGCGCGCGCACCGAACCTTCCTGGATCACTGCACTGCTGATCTGTTTGGCCATTTTGTCCACTTGCGTTCTGGCATCAGGCTCCGTCATCAGATATCGGCTCAGCACCCAGCCTTCAAGGCCGGCACTGGTTTTGACTCGCGTGTGCCCATTCTCCGCATCATGCTCCAGCACTTCCAGCGCGGTGCCACTCTTCAGCATTTTGAGAATGGCATGACCCATTGTCGGGCCTCGGCGCAAGGTGATTTCCAGTTGATCGGATACATAACGGGTTTCAGCGGAAACAAAAGTGGGATAGAAAGCACTGCAAATCAATCCAATCAATAGCGCAGCATATTTATATTTCATCATAAATTCAAAGTATTAAATTCAAAAATTCAACAAAAAAATCAGATTGGGTTCAGACTCAAAGCACGCCAACGATCCTAATAGGTTCTGGCTTTGGGTGGAAAAGATTCTACGGTCAATGGTTTCAGGCGCACCGGTTTATAGTCCAACCGGTTGTTTTCGCTGAAATACAAGGTATGTTTTAGCCACTTGACATCATCCCGCTCGGGAAAATCATTGCGCGCATGGGCACCACGGCTTTCGCGGCGCGCTTCGGCAGAAATCATGGTAGCTGTGGCCACTTCTTTCAAGTTATCCAGTTCCAGCGCCTCGATACGCGCAGTATTGAATACTTTGCTTTTATCCTTGATTTCGGTTCGGCCGATGCGCTCACCCACTTGCAGAATTTTTTCCACGCCTTGCTGCAACATGTCCTCAAAGCGAAAAACCCCGCAATAGGTTTGCATCGTTTTGGCCAATGCAGCGCCGACCTGTGCAACATTCTCGCCATCTTTCTGACTCTCCAGACGAGCCAGGCGACTCATGGTTCTATCTTCAGCATTCGCTGGCAACGGTTTATGATGCGGGCTGATTTTCAAGTCTTCAATGATCTGATTGGCAGCCGCGCGCCCGAATACAATCAGATCAAGCAGCGAATTAGTCCCCAGGCGATTAGCGCCATGCACGGAAACACAGGCGCATTCTCCCACGGCATAGAATCCGGAAACAATTTCTTCCGGACCGGTTTTATACGGCGCCACCACCTGCCCCAAATAATTGGTCGGAATGCCGCCCATCATATAGTGTGCGGTCGGCACCACTGGAATAGGCTCGTTGATGGGATCGACATGCGCAAATTTGATCGCCAGCTCACGAATGCCGGGCAAACGTGTTTTGATTACCTCAGCACCTAAGTGGTCCAGTTTCAGCAGCAAATGATCCCTTTCCTCACCACAGCCACGGCCATCCTTCATTTCGGTAGTCATGGCACGGGACACCACGTCGCGGCTAGCCAAATCCCTGGCATTGGGTGCATAACGATCCATGAAACGTTCGCCATCCCTATTCAGCAAATAACCGCCCTCACCGCGCACGGCTTCGCTGATCAGCACCCCCACGCCATATACGCCGGTTGGGTGGAATTGCCAGAATTCCATATCCTCCAGCGGAATGCCGGCCCGCGCAGCGATCCCCAAGCCGTCCCCGGTGTTGATCAGTGCATTGGTGCTGGCTTGAAAAATCCGCCCGCCGCCACCAGTGGCAAACAAGGTTGCCCTGGCCTGTAATATCAACACTTCGCCGGTTTCCATTTCCATCGCAGTCACGCCTAATACGTCGCCGTATTCATCGCGAATCAGATCGAGTGCCATCCACTCAATGAAAAACTGCGTATTGGCGCTCACATTGCGCTGATACAGTGTATGCAATAGCGCATGGCCGGTGCGGTCTGCAGCGGCACATGAGCGCGTTGCCTGCGCACCGCCAAAATTCTGCGACTGCCCGCCAAACGGGCGCTGATAAATTTTGCCGTTTTCCAGACGATCAAACGGCATGCCAAAGTGCTCGAGCTCATACACCACTTCATTCGCCTGCCGGCACATAAATTCAATGGCATCCTGGTCGCCCAGATAATCCGAGCCTTTTACCGTGTCGTACATATGCCAGTGCCAGTTGTCTTCGGTCACGTTTCCCAGTGCGGCGGCTATACCGCCTTGTGCCGAAACGGTATGGGAACGCGTGGGAAAGACTTTCGACAATACCGCCACTTTCAAACCCGCTTCGGACAACTGCAATGCAGCCCGCATGCCGGCACCGCCCGCTCCCACAATGACTACGTCAAATTTTCTTTTGGTTATTGCCACATCAACCCCATAATATTTCAGCAGACCACACCAGATATAACAGCAAAGCAATAATCACCAGAATTTGCACAGTCAAGCGTATCGCCGTGGGATGCACATAATCCATCAAAATATTGCGCATTCCAATCCAGGCATGCCAAAAAACACTCATCAGAAAAATAAAGGATGCGATGCGCATCCACTGGTGACTAAAAATGCTTTTCCATGCCGCATAATCTTGCGGTGCAACGATCCATAGAACACCCGCCAGCACCAGCAGATAAATGACCATCAAAACAGCGGTAACCCGCTGTATCAGCCAGTCTTTTATCCCGTAATGCGCGCCCGTCACCGCCCGTCTGAATGGTCTTACCATAGCAGCATCCCTATCAATACCGTCAATAACGCACCCATTGCCACTACCAGCAGGCTACTCATGCGTGCCTGCGTCAGCGTCATGCCGATATGCAAATCCAACACCAGATGGCGTATGCCTGCAAACAGGTGATGCGAAAAGAACCAGACCGGCAGCAACAGCGTCAGTTTAATCATTGGATTGTTCAGATAATCGCGCAAGGTATCGAAGCCCTGTTCTGACTCCAGCAACATTTGCAAGCTACACAACAGCAATGGAATACCTGGAAAAAACAGCAGCACACCACTGATGCGGTGCAGGATTGAAACCACAGCCGGCAAAGGCTGTTTGATCTTGAAGAGATTCAGATGCTTGGGGCGTTTATTTTGCAATTTCGCTTCCATGCTGGAGATTCTAAAGTGGAAAATTCTACCGCCCAAATTCAGCTCAGGCGTCAAAAATCGAAACCAAGTTTAGTCTGTTATGCCGCATGACACAAGCCATAACTCGTTCCAACCATCGATAGGCACGACAAAAAACCGCGCAGCATAAAAATACAAGGAATTCGGCCGATACCCTCCGAATCCCTTGTATGGATAGTAATTTTCGATAAAATCCAGGTCGTTTTAGTTAAGTTTTGCTGCGACGGGCATCGAGGCTAAAACCTCCGGCGCCATGCACTGCCAGCAGCAAAAATCCGCCTGCAATCGCCAGATTTTTCATGAACATGATCATCTGGATCTGATCTGCAAAATTACTATGAAAGATCACGCCAGCCGCCACGGTAAATACAGCCAGTAAAAACGCTATCCAACGAGTTTGCCACCCCGTAATAATGGCCAGACCACCGCCCACTTCGAGCAGAATCACCAGCGGCAGCAGAACACCGGGCACCCCCATTGCTTCCATATAGCCTTGCGTCCCTTCATATCCTGTCATCTTAAAAAAACCGGAAATCAAAAAAATTTGCCCCAACAATATCCGCGCTACTAATTGACTGACTTTTTCCATTGGCTTCTCCTTAAAAATTGTTTAACTGTTTTCATTGATCGCGTTTGATCCAAGCACGATCACGCACAAAATGATTGGACTGAAAATCTTTCATCGCCTGATCGATTTGCTCTCTGGTATTCATGACAAATGGCCCATATTGCACGATTGGCTCATGGATCGGTTCGCCGCTAATAACCACGAAGCGCGCGCCTTCTTTGCCCGCGATAAAATCGAGCGAACTGCTTTCAGCATTCAATGTGACCAAAGAAAACTGCGGCACCGTTTGTCCATTTAACTGTCCGCTGCCTTCGAGCACATACAAGAAGCTGCTGTTATCACGCGGCAAATGATGTTGAAAATGCTTTTCAGGCTGCACTTGCACATCCCAATAAGTCACACGGGTGATGTCATCCACAATGGGCGCGGCGGCATCAGCGAACCGGCCAATGAGCACTTTGAGGATGTAATCCGGCGTTTCTATGACCGGAAATGCTTGTGCGGTATATTCCTGATATTCAGGATGATCCATCTTATTGGCGGCAGGCAAATTGATCCACAGTTGCAATCCGCGCAGTAAGCCATTTTCCTGTTGAGGCATTTCCGAATGAATAATTCCGCTGGCCGCTTTCATCCACTGCGCCGCACCCGGACCCAAGTCACCGGTGTTGCCCATACTGTCCTGATGCAACACATGACCGTCAATGATATAAGTAAAGGTATTGAATCCCCGGTGCGGATGGGATGGAAAGCCGGCAATATATTCATCGGGATCGTCGCTGCTAAAATGGTCCAGCAGCAAGAAAGGATCATAGTTGCGTAATGTCGGCGTACCAATGGTACGATGCACAATCACACCGGCGCCTTCCGGCACTTTCACCGCAGGAATGAGCCGTGACGGACTAGCTGATACTGTCATAAATGTTCTCCTTTTTGAAGCCTGTTGATCGAATGTATCGAGTGCAAGTATTATCATAGTTGTGATAACAAGAATAAACAGCAGTCAAGAGAAATAACTGTTCTGATATCAGCAACAATAAGAGCATTCCATGGACCGATTCGAAAATATGCAGGCTTTTGTGCGCGTGGTTGAAGCTGGCAGCATCAGCGGCGCTGCGGATCGCATGGAAGTCGCAAAATCCGTGATCAGCCGACGCTTGCGAGAACTGGAAGCGCATCTGGGCGCAGAGTTATTCCATCGCACGACCCGGCAAATGAACCTGACCGATACCGGTCGCGCTTTTTATCAGCAATCTGTGCGCATACTGGCCGACGTGCTGG
>JAGOKN010000053.1 GCA_017994575.1 Nitrosomonas sp. | reverse complement strand
CATTGCAACACATCGGCAAACTTTACGCCGCCGAAGCCGAAGGCAAGCATTTATCGACCGAAGCCCGGCAGCAACTGCGTGCAGAAAAAAGCCTACCGATCCTGCAATCGTTGCACGACTGGTTACTGCAAACCCGTGCCCAAACCGCCGATGGCGGCGGCACCGCCAAAGCCATCGACTACACCTTGAAGCGCTGACAAAGCCTAATCCGCTACGCCAGCAGCGGACACCTGCCGATTGACAACAATCCCGTCGAAAACACTATTCGCCCCATCGCGCTCGGCAAGAAAAACTAGCTGTTCACCGGTTCTGAGCGCGCCGGAAAACGTGCCGCCGCCATCCAAACCCTACTCGGAACCGCCAAACTCAACGGCCTCAACCCCGCACAATGGCTAGCCGACACCCTCGATAATCTCCCCACCTGGCCTAACAGCCGGATCGATGAATTGCTGCCGTTCGCACCAGAGGCTATTGAAGCATTGTTGAAAGAATGTGGGTAGGTGGTGGGGTTGGAGGGATACGAAAGAACATGCTTTCTTGCTGCTTGAGGACTAGGCGCATGTTGCTGGAAAACTAAGGATTAAGGGTTTTTGTCAATTTCTTCTTGCCGCTGTAACTCCCACATATGTGCGTAAATACCTTGAGATGCCAATAATTGCTGATGGTTGCCACGCTCAATGATGCGACCATGGTCCATCACCAGAATTTGATCGGCATCGGCGATGGTGGACAGTCGATGGGCAATGGTCAGCGTGGTGCGGTTTTTTGCGATCCGCTTTAATTCAGCTTGGATACGTTTCTCAGATTTTGAATCCAATGCTGATGTCGCTTCATCAAAAATCAGGATGCCGGGATTCTTCAGAATGGTGCGGGCAATCGCGACTCGTTGTTTTTCACCACCGGATAATTTCAAGCCGCGTTCGCCGACGATAGTGTCATATTTTTCTGGCAGGCTTTGGATGAACTCGTGAATATGCGCTGATTGGGCGGCGGCATAGACTTCTTCCGGTGTTGCATCGGGGCGCCCGTAAGCAATGTTGTAGTAAATACTGTCGTTAAACAACACTGTATCCTGGGGAACGATGCCCATAGATGCGCGCAAGCTTTTTTGGGTGACATCGCGAATATCCTGATTATTAATCCGAATGCAACCAGATTGCACATCGTAAAAGCGAAACAGCAGGCGTGCCAGTGTGGATTTCCCCGAGCCACTCTGACCAACGACGGCAATATTCTGTCCGGCTGGAACATCAAAGCTGACATCAAACAATATCTGGCGGTTGGATTCATAGCTGAAATTGACACGGTCAAAGCGAATAGCTGCATTTCGCGAATCAAGTACTTGAGCATTCGGTTTATCCTGAATTTCTTTATTTTCATCCAGTAAAGTGAACATACGTTCCATATCAGCCAGCGAATGCTTGATCTCGCGATAGACAAATCCCAGGAAATGCAATGGCATATATAGTTGCAACATGAAGGCATTTACCAGTACCAGGTCACCTAGTGTCATGCGGCCTTCGATCACATGATCCGCTGCTAGCAGCATCAGCAGCGTGACACCTATCGCAATGATCGTACTCTGTCCGGCATTCAATGTTGCGAGTGAAATTTGATTGCGGATGGCGGCTTTTTCCCAAGATTGCAGATGCTCGTCGTAACGTCGTGCTTCCCAGGCTTCGTTGCCGAAATACTTGACTGTTTCGTAATTCAGTAAGCTATCGATTGCCTGGGTATTGGCTTTTGAATCCATATTGTTCATGGTGCGGCGAAAGATCATGCGCCATTCTGTAACGACGAGGGTAAGCGCAATATATGCCAATAGGGTTAGAGAAATGATAATGGAAAACCAGATGTCGTATTTGCTTATCAATATTGACAGCACCAGGCTGATTTCCAGTAGGGTGGGCAGGATATTGAACAACATAAAATTAAGCAAAAACGAGATCCCGCGCGAGCCACGTTCAATATCACGGGAGACGCCACCGGTTTGACGCTCAAGGTGGAAGCGCAAAGACAGTGTATGTAAATGGACAAATACCTTGTTTGCCACGCGCCGGATGGCGCGCTGGGTTACTTTAGCAAAGACGGCGTCACGCAATTCACCGAATAAAGTACTGCAAAAACGTAATGCACCATAGCTAATCAACAGAAAAACCGGTAATACCAGCATGGCGCGGGGCTGATCCAAAGCATCGACAATTTCTTTTAATACCAGGGATACCGAGACATTGGCCAGTTTAGCCAGCACCAACAGACTGAGCGCTAGCATTACTCGACCTTTGAACTCCCATAAATACGGTAGCAGGATAGCGATAGTTTTCAGACTGTTGCGCGTGGCGGCAGGTTTTTCAAGACGAGTAGGACGCACTGGAGGCTATTAAAACTCGGTTTACAAGTAATCGAGACTGACAAATATTCTAAAAAATATTGCAACCATTGTGCTCTTGAATTTCCTGTGCAACCGCAGTAAGGTAACATCAATTCCAACATAATCGTGGTTCTGTTCATGTTTCTGAGGATGCACGGAAATAGTCATACAGAAATTTTTTGATGCTTTGATGAGTTAGCCATGGAAATTACCTGTAATAGAGATCCTGAAATCAATCGGGAAGCGAGGCATTTGTCGGCCAGCACTTATAATTTGGCTATCACTTTGTTAGCGCGCTGCCCAACCCGGCATTTATTTGTTCCGATTCGCAGTATGCAATATATGGCGATCATCGATCACGAAGAATTTGTATTTATTGATGGGGAACGCAAATGCTGGATAGATATCGCCTGGCGCAATTTTAAACCACAAATCCGTGATGCGCTGGACCAGCCAGTGGCTTATGAAGCTGTATACTACCGTGAAAACATGTCAGCTATCATGACACGGCTGCACAGCGAATTTCCGATAGCCTTGCAAGCATTGGTTAACAAAGCTAAATTGGATGGTCCGGCAAAAATTATCCATTTCCCGGAGAAAAATTAATCATCATCTTTTAATTCAGTGTCCCAGCCTTTTTCCTTGGCGCTCGTGATAGCGTGTGAATACAAGCGAGTGTGCCGGTCGCGTAAATCATCTGGCAGGCGACTCGGCAGATGAGCATAAGGCTCCCAGGCATCATAGACTTTTTCATATAGCACCTGCATTTGTGCACCGCTCCAGCCTGAACAAGTTTCTGTTTCCGGTAAAATGCCAAAAACCCAGGCATCGCGAACGATGCGACCGAGATGAGTCAATCCTTCGTTTTTGTCTTGATCGATACCCACATAAAATTGTTCTGTCATTACATTAATCTCATAAAAGTTTGGCTAGAATTTGTCAGCGATGGTTATTGTAGAGAAAGGGTCAGCTTGCTCCATCAGCGGATGCCTGTTTTGTATCGAAGCGCTGTAATATATGATGAGTCATGCTCTTGGCAAGCTCTTCTTCGCCAAAGAATACGGTACCTATCTGATCCTTGCGTAGTAATTTGGTTTCATCTTCACTGCGGGTGCACAATACAATCTCAATATCCGGATTCAGTGTACGCGCAGTATCAATCATCTGCCGGACATTCAGCGGATCCGCCGTCGCAACCACCAACATGGCCGCATCTATGATGTGTGCCTGTATCAGCACGGAAGGTTCTGTCGCATCCCCAGACACGGCATTCTTGCCTTGCTTGCGCAAATCCTGCACGAGTTCGCGATTCTGTTCTGCGACGATATAGGGGATATCCTGCTCATTCAGCGCATTGGCAATGCATTCGCCGACGTGCCCATAGCCAACCAGAACAACTTGACCTTGAAGAAATTTTCGCTCCGTGCTCATCGGCAATTCAGCATAGGGATCATCGCGATTTTCGTATTTGCGAGCCAGAGCAGAATGCTTCAATATCCAATTCCGCGCTGGAACGATGGCAGCAAATGCAATGGGATTAAAGGCAATGGAAATCAAAGCACCGGCAAGCACCAAGCTCATGCCTTCAGCAGGCATGAGTCCCAACGACAAGCCAAGTCCGGCCAGAATAAAAGAAAATTCACCGATTTGCCCCAAACTGGCAGCAACAGTCAGCACGGTATTGAGCGGATAGCGCAGTATAAATACCAATATCATGGCCGCCATGGATTTGCCTACGATAATAATCGCCACTACGCCTAAAACCCGCATGGGCTCGTTAATGAGCACGGTGGGATCAAACAACATGCCCACAGAAACGAAAAACAGCACAGCAAAAGCGTCGCGCAATGGGAGAGATTCCTCTGCGGCGCGATGGCTGAATTTGGATTCGCGCATCACCATGCCTGCAAAAAAAGCGCCCAATGCAAACGACACATTAAACAAGGCGGCTGCACCATAGGCTATGCAAATGGCAAACGCGACCACGGCCAGTGTGAACAATTCTCGCGAACCTGTGCGGGCAACTTGCCACAACAACCAAGGCAATACACGACGGCCCACAATGAGCATCAAAGCAATGAAAGCTGAAACCAGCAATAAAGTCGTACCGATGGTGCGCCAGAGCGGAACGGTCTCAGCTTCTGTTCCGCTGGTTCCTCCCAGCATGGTTGCGAACGAAGGCAGAAGCACCAGAATCAGTACCGTGACCAGATCTTCAACAATCAACCAGCCAACGGCAATGCGGCCATTCATGCTTTCCAGGATTCCTCGGGATTCCAATGCTTTAAGCAATACTACTGTGCTGGCGCATGATAATGATAAGCCCAGCACCAAACCGGCACCGAAGCTCCAGCCCCACCAAGTTGCGAGCGCGATCCCCAAAGCGGTGGCGACGGCCATTTGAACAATTGCACCGGGCAGGGCAATGCGTTTTACCGCCAATAAATCATCCAGTGAGAAATGCAATCCGACGCCAAACATTAACAACATGACGCCGATTTCTGAAAGTTGAGAGGCAATGCCGATGTCTGCAACAAATCCAGGGGTGGAAGGACTGATGGCAATTCCAGCCAGCAAATAGCCGACCAATGCCGGGGCTTTTAGCCGTTCAGCGATAAAGCCAAAAATCAATGCTAAACCAAAGCCGGCTGCGATCGTAGTAATCAGGGCTATGTTATGTTCCATTCCAACTCCATTATTTTTTCTCCACGTAGGAGTTATTGCCGTCTTGTTTGGTTCGTTATCTCAAGAAAAATACCGGTGTGTTTATTGTTATACAGCTTTACTGTGGCTGAGGAGGGATGCTATCAGATACCGACGGTGTATTTAGAAATTTCTCAAACTCAATACGCTCATCTTCAATTGCATCCAGAATCTGGCGCTTAAATTCATCACGTGAGAATGCTTCTTCCAGCATCAGCAGCAGCTTCTCAACCGTTAATCCAATGGTAATACCGCCAATAACGCCACCGATGGCCGCGCCGATGGCTGTGCCTATGCCGGGAATGAAGGAGCCCAGCGCCATGCCGGTGGCTGCCCCCGCCGCAGCTCCACCCATGGCACTGACTGCTTTACCAGCGGTCACCTTGATCAAAGCTTGGGCTCCTAACTTTATGACGCCTTTGCCGGCCACTTTGGCTGTGATCTTCCCAGCAATGGCTCCGGTAATAGCGCCGGCGGTGCCAATGCCGCCTGAAATCAGGATACGGTTTTCAAGATTGACGATGACGCTGTGCGTAGGCGGTTCTTTGAGTGCGCTCAGGGATGCGTGTCTGACAATCTCAAGCTGCGAATTGTCGGTCGGCTCAATGCGATTTTCAGCCAGTATCTGTTCAACTTTCTGCAAGTGTTCCGTGCGTAATTGCTGGTTATTTTTTAGCACCTCCTCGATGGATTGTTGCACCGGGCCAAAAACATTGCCTTGCATCAGATAACTTTGCAGTTTCTCAGCCATCCAGTTCTCCAGAACGCCGGTGGCCAATGCCACGATCCGTTCATATTCGCCCGGCAAGCTGTAATACCAATCCAGGTAGCTGTCGACATTGTCCGTCATTTGTTTGAAACCGGCATCTGAGGTTTCTTTCAGTTTACCGATAGATGATTCCAAGCGGCTGAGACTATCCAGATAGGCTTGCTCAATTTGCTCAGCTGTGCCTGGCTTATAGTACTCGTTGCCAATCATTTCCACAGTCTGGATCACGGTTTGCTGAGAAGTATGCACTTCTTGGATAGTTTCTGGATTCGAACGTAACCACGCATCGATGTATACCGTTGAAGGAACGTAAATAAACAGTATGAAGAAGGTAGTGATCGCTGAAGTCAGTGCCCAGGCGAGCGGAGGTATTGGTGGTGGTTGATCGGTATCCTGAATGGCAGTAAATACCCGGCGATATTCAGCAAGAGGAACCATAAAGCTGGATATGCCGAGAACCACATTATAGAAAAACAGCAAGCTGCCGAGAAAAACCAATCCCAGATAAAGTGTGTCATTGAACGAATGGAGGCTACTTAACGCATAACGTTTGAGTCCTTCTATAAAACCCAATAATCGATTGGTTTCCAGAATCAGAATGCTATTGGTGGCGCCATCCAATTTTTGGCTTTCCATCGCGACAGCTTCTGTCAATGAAGCATATTGGCGATTAGGATCGGAGTGATTGACGAACGCTACAAAGCATACCGCCATTACCAGCGCAGTTATCCGGCGCGACCAGGACAAGGATTTATGTACGGCGATGTAAGGCTTGTATTCGCGTGCGGCAATAGGGAAAAAGATGGTATAAATAACCGCAAATGCCGGAATTGTAGCGAAGAAGATTACCCATTCCTGTTTTTCAGCTGCGCCGAGATAAAACAACAACAAAAATGCAAAAATGACCGACCATAGCATCCACCAGATATACGCCAGAATCCGCCGGGTAAATAACCAGTGCAGAATGCCGAGCTTCTGGAATTGACTGGAAAGATAAATTCTTTGTATCGTCACTGCATAGATCGCTGCAAAGTAAATAGGCAGCCCAAACGAAAAAGTGACCAACAAGGCAAACCACAATTGCTGATGCGGAATCAGCCGACCAGCATAGTAAGCAAACCCCAGCCAGCTTGCGGACAATGCCAAATAGCCAAGAATGCTTAGGAAATTAAAATGATTAAGTACTGAAAACAAGAAAGTAGTTCCTTCAAGACGGACAACTGGAGATAAATTTTAACGGCTGCAGGATGGATCAATAAATCGAATCTGATAGCTGATAGTAGACTTGATCTGACTACTGACTGTCAAGATATGGATGAGCGTGACTAATGGCAGGAGGCAGCGAGCATCTTGAAGATTAGGTTGAGAACGAATCTGCCCACAAAATCAATATCCTGAGAACAGGAAAGTGTGATTCTGTCAACGCACGCTAATTATAACAACTGAGAATTGGCTGGCTTGTATCGTTTATCGTAAGAGACCATAGTTTTGATCACTGAGTGCCAGGTAACCATCCTGTTGATGAATGCCATCAAACCGGCGTTTCCGTAATGGCGTGTCATTAGGAAATGCCGACTGATGTCAGTTCCTCAACGATTAACCGGTTTAGGTGCCGGAATCGTGATAGCTGGAGTGGGGGAAGATGTGCTTGAAGCGCTTTCAGCGGCTTTAGCGCTTGATTGCGAATCACCTTTTATCATTGGTTTATTCTCGTTGGAGGTTGTTTCTGTTTGGGACGTGGTTGCATTTTTTATGTCAGACTGAACCTTATTTTCTGTGGTTGCACTGTGATCAGTTGAGAACTGTTTACGTAATGTATCGAAAGTATCTTGACTGATGTAACCGCTATGCCAAATATAAGCGATGCTGCTTAGCAGTAAGACAATGAGTACGTAAGATTTCCATGGACTTTTCTTTTCCGCATAGGGGTCTGTCAGTGAGCGCTGCGCATTGGGCGGCAAGACGGCCATATGCGTCAGCGATGCACCAAACGGAATATTGATAATTGCACGGGTATTGACTGCCCAGCCGTTGGCATCGAGTAGTGGCGCAAGATTGCGCTTGCGTAGCTTGAGAAAAGCCAATAAAACGGAGGGGCCGGAAATCAATAGGATCAACCCAACGATCGCCAAAGGCATTTGCCACCAGGCTAAGCTGATGAAGCCGGTTACCACCGATGCAATAGCTGTTCCGATGGCGCCGATGGCCAGACCAATGGCCGCAAAAATCCCTGCGAATTTGCCGACGTCGAATGGAGCAGGCGGTGTTTTGCTAGCTTCGGTCGTTTGTGCCGTATTTGCAATACCTGCTGCCGCTTGATCTTGCACTGATTTCTCGCGCGCACTGGCCATTTTTTCGATTTGCTCGCCGATCATTTTGCCGATCCGCTTGAATGGATACCAGAAGGCTTGGCGCACGCTGATGGGGTGCTCGATGATTTTGACAATAGTTGCGTCCCAATCTTGGCCGCTGCGATCATAAAATATACCGTTGCGGCCCACCATCAGGTTGTCGGCATCCCCATTGGTGAAAGCTGCCGCAATATTTATCTTTTCGCCACCTCCGCGGCGCTGGCATTCACAATATGCCAGATAAGTACCGCTTAAGCTGGCCATGCTACTGTGCTTATTGATGTCTGCTACGCGCAAACAGAAATCGCAGCTGCGGCCATCTACATACAGCGAGCCTGCTTGAAAGATTGCTTTATTCTGGGCGGTATAAAAATCGCGGAATGAGACGAAATTATTTAATAATTGAAATAGATCGCGGTGGTAGCGGATCATTTTTTCTACAGAGTGAATGCTGTCTGATGCACTGGCAAATGATTTATCTTCCTGAATCAGGAACATGATTTTATTTTGATAACCACCTGCCAAAATGGTGCGAACGCGTTTGATGCCCAGCGCTTCGACAATTGCTCCCCGTTTGTTATCAAGCCATGCCTGATGCGCTAAAAACCGATTGCACAATTGCTGCCATTCTTCGTTGCTCAGATTTTCCTTGTTGCTTAGCAATTGATTGACCACTTTGTCTCTAAATTCCGTGATTGCATGCATCCACGCAGGGTTAATGCCTGCATTCAGCGGTAGTGGCTTGCTTGCTTCAATTCTTGCTAGCGGTAGTGAAGCGATTTGTTCAGATTGTGCGGATAAATTTTTGCTCGCGAGCGCTTCGTATTCTGTCAACGCCGGGTTGAGTGGTTCGCTGGCGCGTTGATCGAATTCAGCGAGTCGGCAGCGTGTAAAGTAATCGTCAATTTTGCTTCTGACGTTATCAAAAGCCGCTTTGGCTGCGGCTGTTTCTTCACCCAACAATAAAATATTGGCTGAGTCGCGCTCGGCTTCTTGCCACCATCCTGAATAAGCATTGGCTTCCGAGAAGAATTGTTGGATCTTATCTTCCGATACGCCAGGCAAGCCGGAACGATCCTCTTCCGCTCCGATACATGAGATGATTTCCTCAATGACCGTTTGCGTTTCGTTGTCAGTGGCTGCATTGGGCGGGATGATGCCGTCCCCGTTAAACGTGGTGCTGGCAAAAATCCTGTTTAAGTCGGCAGTATCCTCAATAGAGATGACGAATTCCTCATGCTTGCCAATGTTCTGCAAGATTTGTTTAGCTGAAGCCAGCAGTGCCACGCCTTCCGGTGTGCTGTCATCAATGGCATCCAGGGGAAGACTATCCGCTCCGCGGGTGAGATCTTCAGCGTTCTTGAGTAGGGATGTTATCCAGTTAACGGCCGCTATAATTTCGGGTACGCGAATGTGGCCGTCTGCATCGGTATCAATGAATTCAAGCGTTTTGCTGTCGAATTCAAGATTGCTGGTCGGGCAACTGAGCGCCGCCCATAGCTTGGGGTCAAGCTTGCCGAGGGATTTTAAGTCAGTTGCTGTTTCCAGCCGAACCTGATCGAAGCCACCCGAGCGGAAAAATCGCCATTGATGTGAAGTATCCATATTTTCTCTTTTTCGATATCTGTTGATAAATAAATGTGATGTATGGGTTTTTGAGCTAAGCATGTTGCTGGAAGATCGCGCATATGTTCTTTTCTATCGTGTGAATGCTGTTTTTTTTGATCGTTTTATTCCCTGCGTGTCAAACAAGCGGTTACATGATTGCGAAAAAAATCTCCCGTTAATCCGAGAATGTCTGCTTCATTTTGACAAACATTCGATTTCGAATGATTTTTAATACTGCTCTCTTCAATGCGAGCTGGCAATGGTTGAGTTCTGACACTGGGTTGTGCCATATGCCTTCCTGATGGGAGCGCTTCCACATCTAGCTGCACAGGCATGGTACCGGCAGAGCCAAAGCCCAACTGCACGGTAGCCTGTTTTGATAAATTGATGATTCGATCTCCGCCACCGCCCCAACGATCATTGATGCGTACTATGATCTGCTGCTTGGTTTTAAGGTTAGTGACCCGAACGCTACTGCCAATTGGTATTGTGCGATGCGCTGCGGTCAATTGTTCTGGGTCATAAGGTTCGCCACTGGCCGTGGTACGCCCTTCCATATCAGGAGCGTAGTAGGTGGCAGTCCCTGTTTCGGATGGCCCAAGAGATTTTTGTATCGGTTTTTCTATGAATTCCTGATGATTAGCGCTTGCTTTCTTGGATGAAAGCGGGATGGTTTCAGGCGCTGCTTGTGTGCTCTGATGTTGCGTTATTTCACGATAGGGAGGGGTGGAAAGCACAATATTCTCTTGTGACTGGGTGGTTGCGCACCCACAGAGGAATACAGTGATGAGGCTATATATTTGCAATTTTTTCATAATATTACATAAACTGTTTATCCTGATTATGAATAAATTTTACCACTTAGCTAGGAATATTCCTACAAGATAATGGATGTTTGGGTTTTGCTATGAAATGTGGACGAGACAATATGAATGACGGGCTGAATGCTTGATAAAGGTTGCAAAAATGAATGAAAAAGTTGCTTAAACAGTTAAAATGCAAATTCGGACAAAGCTATAAAATGATTTCTGATAAAGCATGAACAGCATGAAATACTGGACTGATATTCAACTACCGATTCCTGAATGGCTCGAAGCTTGGGCTGCCAGAGTTCCTGAAATCTTTCCTGATAAAAATCAAAGAATGGCGCTTGCTATAGATTTGGCTCGCACAAATCTTCAGTATGGAGGAGGACCGTTCGGTGCAGCTGTGTTTAATCAACACACCGGTAAATTGATTGCACCTGGGGTAAATTGGGTGGTTCCGGGGAAATCCTCGTTGCTACATGCTGAAGTAATGGCCTTGGCTTTAGCGGAGCAAGCGTTGGGAAGTTATGAGCTGGGCAGTCATGGCGCATTTGAATTGGTAACGAGTGTCGAACCTTGTTGTCAGTGCTTGGGAGTATTGATGTGGACAGGCATTACCTCGCTGATTTGTGGAGCATGTTCGGAAGATGCGGAAGCGGTCGGTTTTAATGAAGGTCCGCGCTCATTAAACTGGGTGCAGGAACTTGCGCAACGCGGGATCAGCGTAACGCGAGAAGTGATGCGGCCACAATCGATAATGGTTTTACAAAGCTACACAGGTGAAATTTATAATTGCCGGACAAAAACCTGAGATTCCATAATTGATTGGAATATATTTGTTTTATTGACCGGCTAGAATTGTCTATAAAGCTAAAATATTAGATTGGAAAATAGAGGAATCACATGAAACAAAAAATATTATCGCATTGTGTTTATTGTTTAATGATGTCAGCCACAATGACCGGATGTGTATCGGCAACCGTGACCGCGGTCAATCTTGGCTTTACGAATGTCTTTGTTGATGCATGGCTCTATTCGTGGAGCATTGCGTTTCCAATAGGCTTCGGTCTTTTACTACTGCTGTCACCTTTATTCAGACGCATTGTGGAATCGATTACATGATGACTGTTTGCTTGCTTCATTCCTTTGTCCAATGATCTTCAATCACTGCATACCTACTTAATAATCCTGTCACCCTCAATACCTGACTGTTAAATTCAATCGAACATGCTTGATAAATTTTTTCCTTGGATGCAAATGCTTGTTCTTTTTTTGTGCCATTGATTGTTTGACGCGATACGATAAAGAGATTGGGAAATAGTTTGTAAGATTTTTCTGCAATTCCTGTAGTTCAAACTGGAACTCTCGGAAAAGGTTAATTTTTTTAGAGTTCAGCCGTAATATCACTTAATGATCTGACTGTCCAAATTGAATGCTAATCGTGGTATTGATAGGTCATTCTATTCATATTTTTGCAGTTAACTTCTCTTGCCAGAAAAAAGAACGATAAACAATAATTATAAGGAGATTCGGTGAATGTTAGGACCGGTTTTAGTAAATTCCTTGTCGCTATTCATGAAATACTCACCAGTACCGCATGGTTATGTATGTGGGCCTGGTTTCTTTGATACGATCGAATATGATGAGCGCTGAATCTGACTGGTTGCTCGCCATGGCAAGCGGTGTGGCAATACTGATTAGCGTTAGCGCGGCCTTTATTACTATCAGGACAACCCCTGGTTCGCAATTAAGCGTTGAGGTGTTGGAAGAAGCTTTGCATCGAAGTGCAATGTATAAATTGATTGCGGAATGCCACGCATTGATTATCGAGGAATTGCAGATTCGTTTATTGGCTCTGGAGCTGCATAGTGAATATGCCTCGCTCAATGCGCTTTCTGGATTGATGGGCAGCAGTCGAGGCAAGTTGCAGCAGAATCTTATCGAGAACAGTCTCAATACCGCTTCTGAACAAACCACTGAAGCAAAGTCGTTGTTGAAAGATCGAGCCAAGTTAATCACATCAGTGGATAAATATGAGCTTGATCTCATGCAAACACGTATTGAATCTGCCAAAGAGAATTTACAAGCTGTTCGCGAAGCGATGTCTCACCAACTGGGAAAAGTGCGCTGTCAGAATCAATTGTATCGAGAGAAAGGAGCTGCTTGACGGTCAACCATCAAGCAATAGGACTTTTAACAGCAACCATTGTGTTTTTCTAAAAAATGCGTAATTTTGCTGTAACAATCCAGTCTTTGGAAAAATATCTAGCTGCTGAATAAATCTACCAAACAACCAAGAAAGCCTGTTGATTCTGTGCGGTGACAAAAGAAGAAAACACTAGAGGCCAGCGCCGTTATTGATACTAACAATAGAGTAACCGGAGCCTTTAAACTGTTCTGATCATATTTTGTTTTAATTTTACTGGCTACATCGTCATAGAGTGGTTCAGCAATCTCGATCCTTGTTCTGGATTGGTATGGTCCTTGATTGATCTCTTCGTTAATTTTCTGCTTCACTCTACTGATATCGGGTGATGGAGATTGCTCCACATCCACTGCGGTGGGTGCTGCCTGTGATGAGTTGTTTACTTCAGGTTGTGACTCCAGATTCCGTCTTTCTTTACTCCTCAATGAAATAATGTAATGAAAGACATCCGTTCTCAATCCTAATCTTTGCGTAGCCTCATAAACATCATGTGCATCCACGACGGGTTTTTCCCGTTCAAAGGCAACACTAAATGATCGGTCACATAATGAATTGATGGTGCGTGGTGTTCCACCCGTGTGGAACGCAATGGAGATTGCTTCCCATCCTGTATCCGATATCAGATCCGCAGTACCTCCTGCTACTTTGATGCGGTGAGTAATGTATTTGCGGATCACGTCAACATCCATCTTGCCGAGTACTTCGAGTGCAGCAATTCTTTGCTTAAATGGCTCCATCACTGGACGGTTAATTTTTTCCAGCAATTCCTCCTGTCCCAAAAGCAACAATTGGATCAGCTTGAGGGAGCCCTCTTCGAGGTTATTCAGTAAGCGGATACCGTTGATGACATCATCCGACATCAAATGGGATTCATCAATGATGATCAAGCATTTTTTTCCTTCGGCATTGATCTTTAGGAGTTCATTCCGGATATCCCGCATCACAAAGGTTTTCTCGGAAGAGGAAGGTTGGATTCCCAATTCCTGAGCGAGAAACAGATAAAGATCGATGCTGTTTGCGGGCGGCTCAGCCATCCATATTAATTTGATGTTTTCAGGAAAATCGGATTTGATCATTTGACTGAGTGTTGTTTTTCCGGAGCCAATGGGCCCGGTGACAACGATCAGACCTCGCCCGCTCTGTAGAGATCCCGATATCTGTTGGCGTATGCGTGCATGGTCACCCTGATTATAAAAAAACTGCGGATCGGGAACATTCTCGAATGGGAGTCTGTTGAGTTTGAAGTGTTCTGAATAAATATGCATTAATTTCCTCCCTCTTTAGGCATAAGCTTTACTTCAACCCTGCGGTTTTTGGTTCTACCGGCATCCGTATTGTTAGTGCTGATAGGATGGGTATCTCCATAACCCATGACGGATATCCGCTCGAGTGGTATGCCATGAGAAACCAGTATGTTGGCGATAGTCTTTGCTCTGCGTAATGACAAATCCATATTATCTCTGTGTAAATTACCTGTTGGTATGTTGTCAGTGTGACCTTCGATTACGATACGGCTATCTGGATATGCTGATATTTCCTTTACCAGTTTATCAACGATAGAAAAAGGGATGTCATTGATGACATCGCGCCCAGAACGAAATGTTGTGCCACTAAAAACTTGCAAGGTACGCGGCAATTTTTCGGTTTCAGGAGGTCTAATGTTTTCAATGACCGCTTCTGTTGTCGTGAGTTTTTCTTCAAGTTTTGCAATGGTTGCTTCCAGCTCCGCAACTTGAGCTTGATTGGTTTCCGGATTCTCTGTTGTTTGCTGGATGGGACTGCTTGACTCTGACATTACATTGCCAGGTAATACATTGTTCTGAACTGCGGCTTGCTCGGCCAGGTTACGGACTGGTTGGTTCAGCGCCTTGAACGTGACGACTGCCGACAATAACAAGAATGTGAAGGATAATCCAAGAATAACTAAACGCATAAAAAGTACCCGATTTAATAGCATTGGGAAATGAGCTGATGGTTTATATCAATGAACTCAAACCTAAATATTCTAACTTATTGAACAATGCTTTGCTTATATGAATGTTGCGTCTTAATCAGTGCAAATATTTCAGATTTTACAACATGCTGCAGATATTAAAATTGAACTCTGTTCATCATCATAACTGATAATATTTTTCAGCAGGCTCCTTAAGATAAAGTATCGGGTGCCTAGTTCATCATGATATCCGAAATGCGTAGCAGGCTTAAGTCGGAAATAGCTCCTTTTTAAGTCGCTTATCAAGTTTGACATCCTATTGGACTCTCAGTACATTGCTTCCAAGCAATCGGGATATACTTATTGATACAAGCATTTGCTCATCTTATCGTGCTTTTATTGATTTATTATGACACGGTGAGTGATTGGTTTGCGTCTGCCCAAATTGCTTCGTTTATCGCCAAAAATAATGACTGATTGCCATCCAAACATTAAAAAGGAGAAGGATGTTGAACCAGAAATCAAGTAGCAATGCCATTGGCACCGACGAACAGATCATCTCTGGCGCTAATGGTTGGGTGATGTTGATCACCCTATTGGCAGCGCTTGTGTTGGCGATTTCTCTCGTGGCAACACCAGGCGGTCCCGTCAAGATAATCAGTGGCGGAGTGCTATTGGCGGTAGCACTGTTTTGTGCCAAGGGTCTATTTACGTTGGAACCTAATCAGGCAGCCGTAATGATTTTCTTTGGTAGCTATGTCGGTACGGTATGCGAAAGCGGTTTCTTTTGGGTCAATCCATTTTATAGCCGGACGCAAGTATCGCTGCGCATCAACAATTGGAATACTCCCGTGCTTAAAGTGAATGATGAACGCGGCAGTCCGATTGAAATTGCCGCCGTAATTGCGTGGCGCGTGCAAGATACAGCCAGAGCGATTTTTGATGTTGAAAGCACGCTCAATTACCTTCAGATTCAGAGTGAATCGGCTGTCCGTCAAGTGGCCAGTAGCCATGCCTATGATGATACCGAAATTGCTGAAGGAGGACGCAGCAAGAAAAGTTTGCGCACCGATCTGGATGCCATCGCTGGATTGTTACGCGAATCCATACAGCAACATGTCGACGTGGCCGGTATCGTAATCGAGGAAGCCAAAATCGCGCACCTTGCTTATGCACCGGAAATAGCAAACGCCATGTTGCGTCGTCAACAAGCAGAAGCAGTGGTGATGGCGCGTCAGAAACTGGTGGATGGCGCCGTCGGTATGGTCGAGGTGGCATTGAAAAACCTCGAAGACAAAAAGATCGTATCACTGACCTCAGATCAACGTGCAGTGCTGGTAACCAACATGATGACAGTGTTGTTGTCGGAATCGGGTGCTCAGCCGGTGATTCAGATGGCGCAAACTACCCAGTAATGTGCATAGACTCAGAAGTTTAATTGCACAATACTTTTATTTCTAAGGAAGTGCTGATTAATTCGCTTTCTTAGATTATACCTTAATTATAATCAATGACTTGAGCGTTAATAATTCTTGAAAATCGAATAAATCAGCGCTTCCCTAAGTACCAACTTCGTTTGAAGGGGGTGACCTTAACAGTTTCTCTGACCAACTTTCCTAGCTACGGGCTATTAAAATGCCTGCACTAGGAGAGTGTGATGTTTCCCACAGAGTTGTAGCGTATGTGTCGGTATAGTGCCAACTCTTGCATTCACTGAGCATCCCGAATTAAGTAAGAATGTATGTTGCCAATCAGATAGGCAGCATATTCTTGGGTTGATGAGAAACTATTCTGAGGTCGTTCAGAAGTCAGTAATGCAAGGCAACACTGATTGCTTGTCGTATGGACTTATCTGCATAACCTATTAGGAGAAAATATAATGTCACGTCATGGTTCTTATAAATTAGGTGGTGAAAATCCTCCCAAGTCAACTTTTTACGAGCAAGGCAAATTTGGTCGCATGTTTCCAACATTGCCTCCATTTACTACTGATACCAAACAAATCAGGGATGCACTGAAAGAGTTAGGAAAAAAGGGTGGCATCATGGATGCTGGGGAAAGCATGGATGTGACTGCCAATCCAACGCTTGCGCGCGATTTAATAACCGATCCGGCATTGAATGTCAATAATCAGAATAATCCGAATCTGTCAGCCGGAATGACTTTTTTGGGGCAGTTTCTTGATCATGACATTACTTTCGATCCCACTTCAAGTCTTGAAAGACAATCAGATCCAGAATCTATTCAAAATTTCCGTACGCCATTATTTGAATTGGATAGCGTGTATGGGTCCGGTCCCGGTGCTTCTCCGCATCTCTACGATCAAAGTGCAGAAGGAGAAGGTATTAAATTTCATATTGAAGAAATTCCGGGAGCAGTTGCTGTTTCTGCCGGTGGATTTCCTCGCTTTGACTTACCGCGCAACAGCCAGGGAACAGCCCTTCTGGGCGATCCTCGGAATGACGAAAATTTGATTGTCTCGCAGTTACATCTGGCCATGCTCAAATTTCATAATGCCGTGGTGGATTATGCGAAAGCTGAGTTTGGATTGACCAATCTGGAGGAAGTATTCACTGAAGCTCAACGATTGGTAAGATGGCATTATCAGTGGATCATCATTCATGAGTTTTTGGAGAAAACGGTCGGTAAGCCAATAGTCGATGATATCTTGACTAATGGGCGCAAGTTTTATAAGTGGCGTAACCAGCCATATATTCCTGTTGAGTTTGCAGCCGCTGCCTATCGTTTTGGACATTCGCAAGTGCGCCCGTCTTATCGCTCCAACTTTGGGCCGTCTCCGGCGGATATCAATTCACAGGTATTCAAATTAATTTTCAATGATCATTTGCCTACAGGACCTGATCCTGATGATTTGCGCGGCGGAAAGCGTGCGCCAAGCCGCTTTATTGATTGGCAGACATTCTTTGATTTTGGGGATGGTCATGTGAGATCCAATAAGAAAATAGACACCAAATTATCCACGGTATTGTTTGATTTGCCGGGTATGCGAGGTGAGTTCCAATCATTGGCACAACTGAACTTATTGCGGGGATTGACCTTTAGCCTGCCATCGGGGCAAAGTGTTGCCAAGGCAATGAATCTGCCTGTGCTGGATGCAACGGATCTTGCCGATCTGAAGGATCTCAAGCTGCACTTACGCACGCCGCTTTGGTTTTATATTCTGCGTGAAGCCGAAGTCAAAGCGAATGGTGAACGACTGGGGCCTGTCGGAGGGCGCATCGTGACTGAGGTATTCATTGGTTTACTGCAGGGTGATCCAATGTCATACCTGAAACAAGATCCAGAGTGGACCCCAACACTGCCCAGTGCGGTTGTAGATACCTTCAAAATGACTGATTTACTCAAATTTGCCGGAGTGGTGGCTCCCCTGTAATTTAGGGCATCACTCAAACAACAACCACTGGCCTCAACTAGTTGGGGAACCGCTATGTCCACTGATCTACTAACCCAACTCAAAGCATTGCAGTGTCAGAGCTTAACTGCTTGTACAGTTTTTGGGAGCCACTTCAGTGGCGTTAAAATAAATTTTTTATAACGCCCGTATTGGATTGTTGACTATGAGTTTTTCTGAATACGATGTAACTCGCCGTACGCGGAAAGGGAATTTTCTGAAGCAAATTGATCAATTGATAGACTG
>JAGOKN010000135.1 GCA_017994575.1 Nitrosomonas sp. | reverse complement strand
TGGTACTCCTTCATTTTTGACTCCTCGTCTCGTGGTTGGGACTAGAACGTTACGACGACTGCCGTAACGGTCAAACCTTTGGGAGTCCCCCGGCAAAGCCGGGGGTTTACCTATTATTAATTATCAGCTCCTGATGCGTATTGGCATTCAAGGGAGCGCTAATCACAATACCGAAGCTGGGGCACAATTGCCGAGCTTGATCGATATGGACACCCGCTATTTGACACTATGCTTGTATTGAAGTGTAGTGGCAATCAAATTCCCTCGATAGCTGCTCGGGATATCTGCCTAATACAACCAATTTCGCCATCTATTGACGAAACTCTGCTGAGTAGGCGGGTTTATAGTTTTGAGGCCTTTGCACGGCTGCGATCTATGACAATGAATCGGATGATATAATCATGTTTCAAAACAATATCATTGAAGTAATGGACATGAGTTTTTGAGAAACTGATGTAACTCCGCCGTACCCGGAAAGGGAATTTTCTGAAGCAAATCGATGAATTGATAGACTGGAACTCGATAGAGGAAGCGATACCGGTGCATTATGCACCGGTTCGGATGCAGCAAGGCGCCCGGCTTATTTGGGGTTGCTGCTGTTAGGAATCTGGAACGGCGGATTAAGTGATGAGTCAATGGAAGACATGGCGAATTCGAATCTACATGTGATGTGATTTCTGGGATTGTCGCAGGAAGACGATGTACCAAACCACTCAGTATTGTCGCGCTTCAGAACACGGTTAACAATGGCGGGTACGTGGGATGGGCTATTAAACCCAATCAATCGGCAAATACAAGTGCACGATATCGAAGTTAGGGAAGACTGCTATGTCGATGCCAGAATTACCTAAAGTCCGCGTAAACCTAAAGCCAGACCTGCTTATGAAGTGGTGAGTGACCGGGAAGAATGGGATGATGAGGTGAATGCCCAGATAGCGAAGCACGTTGGTTCAATGCTCAAATTGTGCGTTACCGCGGCCTAACCAAAGCACATGCATGGCACAGTCTACTGGCGATGGCGTATAACTTGAGAAGACTACCCAAACTCTTTGCCAACAGTCGAATAATCACGCAAACTAGTGCGTCCTCTCAACCGGTAATAACCGGTTGGCATGATTCTTCCTGGATCATTTGCGGAAAAAGGGCTAAAAAATACCCGGTAACTAACAAATAAATCTGGAATTACACTCAAAAAATTTGCGCGATTTTGCAAAGGTCTTTCTTGTAGGCATCCATAACGCATTATTCAGTGGACGCCATTACAACTGCCGCTAAAGAGAATTAAACAGAGAATAGCTATGAAACAGAATTAGGCTAAACATGAGTGTAAAATAAATAGCAATTACATAAACTTCTGATAACTGGGGTTTCTTAAATAGGTCTTTGATCATCATAAATCTTTCTCCTTGTGATCTGCGTATTGTTTCAAGTTTCACTTAACCGCATATTTTTGTTCAAATGCCCCCGCTGACGCTCTTTGCATTACTGCAAGGATTTTTTGATGATATGCGCGGGGGCACGATCTATATACGGATTAACCTGAGCTGCTATTCCGCACTACTTGAGAATGATCAGGGCCATTTGTTTCTAGCTTGACAACCTGATTAATGCCTTGCAACCCCCATACTGCCTTATCAGAAGACGGCACTACAACTGCCGCTAAATAGAACGTGATGGTATAAAGGATAGTGATTGCATACACTATGAATAACTGAGGTGATTTAAATAACTCTTTGAGTTCCATATTTTTTCTCCATGTAGTACGTTTGTTAGTTATTTATGCAAGTAGTAAATCGTGTGCATATAACTTGAAAAATAACCCTTTTAAAAATACGCTCTCTCAGGTTGACAATAAAGTCCTCGGTTGATCAACCGGAACACATCACTTTAAGTGAGTAAGAACGCGCTAATCAAGGCTCGTATAAGTATTAGTCGTTTAATTACAGTGATAACCATAGTATCTTCACGGTATCTCAAATAAATATCTCACCTTGGAAGAGATAATATAGAGAGAATGTGCTGGAGAGAAGTATCAAGAAATGAAACATTTTGTTTCCAAATTGGATACAATTGGATTATGCAAGATCTTAATCTTCTCATCATTTTTGCACGCGTCGTAGAGGCAGGTAGCTTTGCGGAAGCGGCACGTCGCATGGATATCTCTCGCGCAGCGGTTAGTAAAGCAGTCGCTAAGCTTGAGAAGGATCTTAGTACGCGATTACTTCTCCGTAGTACACGACATCTAAGTTTGACGGAGACAGGTATCGCGCTTTCAGAGCATGTGGCACGTATCCTGGCAGAAGCTGAGCATGCCGAACAAGCAATCAATAATCTTCATGCTGAGCCGTGCGGAACACTAAAAGTGAGTGTTCCAAGTTCTTTTGGAACGCGCCATGTCGCTACGGCACTTCCTTGTTTTCTTGATCGTTATCCTAAAATCAAGGTTGATTTGACCATTACTGATCGTCCAGGCGATTTGATCGAAGAAGGATATGACGTGCAAATCCGCGTGACAAACGAGCCTGATCCCAATCTAGTGGCTCGTAAGATCGCGCCCGTGCGCCGCATATTGTGCGCAACCCCTCAGTACTTCCAGCAACGTGGTATACCAAAAACACCAGAAGATCTGGTGAATCATAACTGTCTTGATTGCGCGCTTTCAGCAGAGCAAAGTTACTGGCGCTTCACCGGACCGGAGGGGAAGATCAAGGTTCCAGTATCAGGAACCTTGCGCATCAATGATAATGATGCACTTGCTCAGGCAGCCCTTCATGGATTAGGAATCGCTTTGTTGCCAACTTATACTATTGGAATGGAATTACAAAAGGGTCGACTCCATGCGGCGCTTCCAGAATATCTATCGGTAGAACATCATATTTATGCCTGTTATCTCCCAAGCAGGCATTTGCCGAAAAAGATCAGCTCATTTATTAATTTCTTGTCAGAACACGTCGGGGTTATGCCTTACTGGGATCAATCTTTAAAATCGACTTGACTTCAGAATTATTGCCTATAAAACATAATTAAATACTGAAAGATGTCTTTATTAGATCAGCAATGCTGCCAAATTAAGATTACATCCATTTATTCAGCTTCCGTTCAGATTTGTACGATAAGATATGCTATAAATAAGCAGTATTGATAATTTATGGGATCAACATCATGATTTTTAAAAGCTACCTTCCGCATGCATTTGGATATATCGATCAATCTTCCATAACTAAATTTCCTGGTATTGATTTCAACCCAAGATTCTCTGAAATTATCAAAACCTCTCCTTTCCCCGAGCTACCAGGCGCACCGCAAATTCCTTCTTTAACTGACTCTCACATACCTCGAACATGGCCAGAATTACCGGAAATTATTCGAACCTCTCCCCCTGCTATACCTAATCTGCCTGAGTATCCAAAAAGCTGGGAATTTGATCCTAAAGATACAGAGAACTTCTTAACAAGAACTATTACTGATCCTATTCATAACTGGTTAAAGGGTACAACTAAAGGGGATATTATTAAATTTGTATTTGAAAATGCCTATGATACTTATGAGATTATTACTGACATTCTCGATGTGCTGAAAGCACAAGCTGAAGGTTACAATCCCAATGACATTTTTCATAATACCTCAGCTTCAGAAAATTTTAATGGCGGCTTTGGCAACGACACGGTAATTTACGAGGGAAAGCGTGATGATTATCTGATTTCAACCACACAAGATCCTGCAGGAAATCATTCCGAGTATATAGTGCTTCAGAATAATGGAAATGGAAATGCAACTGATACGCTAATTGATATTGAGCGACTAGAGTTCGCTGACGGGCATAGCAACGTGGGCGTTATCGGCTACTCTGAAATCTTTTATCCTTTAATTTGATTGTCTCATCTAGAGGATTCCAATGACAGCTTTCAGGGATTTCGAAACGATGAAATTCAGGCAAGACTGCATATTCCTTATCCCCATCGGATTCTTCTAAAGCGACACGAAATTCTTCATCATAAACATCCGATATCCGCTTAAATGAGTAGTTCAGACGGCCTGTTGAAAAACCCCTGATACTACGTTGAGTTGATAATAAAATAGGGGCTTCATCTTCGGCCATTGGTAAAGTCCAATGCAAGGTAAACAAACTTGTCAACAGGAATTATTCTCGACGATTGATCTGGAGAGCATTATTCCCAAAGATCCTTTATTAAGGAAGGTTGACAAGCTACTAGATTTGGAGTTTTTGTATGATCTGACCGAAGAACTCTACTACGTGGACAATGGACGAACCTCCATCTATCCTGTATTGTTTTTTCGGATGCAGCTGATCAGTTACTTGTTTGGGATTGAATCTGACCGTCAGCTTTGCCGTGATGTTCACCTGAATCTGGCATACCGTTGGTTTTGCCGGATTCCCCTATACCACTCTGTACCTCACCGCAAGCGCGCGCATCTTTACGCACTAACCTTCTTTGCCATTGATGAATGTGGCGGAAAACTGGATTTCAGCGCAACCCCAAAACCACTGAGTTTGTGGCGAAAACATGAACCGTTACCGCCTCTCAAGATTAAATCCACTCCCACGCCCGGCGTGTCAAAAATGTTCGATATGACACGCCCACCGTGCACCTTTCTATATAGCCATACTATGGGAAGACCTCTGCACAACCACGAGAATTTAGCTGTAGTGACAGAGAAAAATTTCCAAATGATGCTGATCGCACGTCATTTTGGTAGAAAGTGAAGTTTTTCTCCTTTTTTAGGGGAGTTTTCCCCCCTTATGTGTAAGCCTCTAACCCTTCCACATTAACACCCTGATACATCATCGCTATCCTCAAGCCTTTTACAAGGAGGAACGATGTCATCATCAGAAGCACGACGAATTCATATCGAAGCATGGCAAACCAG
>JAGOKN010000052.1 GCA_017994575.1 Nitrosomonas sp. | reverse complement strand
CCAAACAATTTTGAGAGAAAACTGAATGAGAAAAATAAAATCGCGATAAATTGCAATCCGCTTTCACAGGTCGAGACTCACTCGACTCCATGAAAAAATGTCCGTCAAATTGGGACAACTCCAGGTTTCATTCCACCCGTTGTCCTTACCAGGATAGGATCATCAAAGGTTTGTCTTAGCCGATTGAGCGAATGACTCATTGCTGATTGGCCAATAAACAGTTTATTGGCGGCTTTTGATACACTTAATTCTGTCATTAACGCATCAAACGCTATTAGCAGATTCAAATCTAACCGATTGAGATTCATGTATTAATCCGATTAATAGCGCTATTAATAATTACCATTTCTTTAAGTGGATGTTGGCTGCTATATTGTACGTCAAGCGCTTAACGATAAATGTACAGGATCATTTAATCACTTCTTAGATAACATATTTAAGCTTAGCTATTTTAAATAGATGTCTGTTCTGCTAACGCAATAACGATAAGATCATAGTTCCAACTGTGACACAAACTATACCTAATAATGCACTTATTTAATATTAAACTGCGATGCAGAAGGAGTTTTAGATGTCAGATCAATTAAATGCCGAACGCACGTTGTACGGATTCTGGCTCTCGCCTTATATGTGCCAAGTTGCGCATGTCCTCTCGGAAACCGGTCTAGCTTATCAATATGAACGAGTGTCTCCATTTCAAGGGAGCACGCTCACGCCAGAGCACATAGAACGAAATCCTCTTGGGAAAATTCCCACTCTTAGGGATGTCAATGGTGTTGATATTTCGGAAAGTCACGCAATCTGTCGTTATCTCGCGAGAATCTACCCAGAAGCACGAAAGTTTTATCCTATTGATGATCCAATGCTCTGTGCAGAGGTCGATGCCAAGAATGACTTCATTACTTTCTCCATAGCAGGTCCATTCTTCAACTGGTTTGTTGTCAGCGGATATTTTCCAAAAGCTTGGAAACTCAAGGTTGATGAAGAAGCACATATTTATAATCTTTTTTCTGTCTTGCTGAGCAAAATGTGGCTATCCCGACTAGTTAATGGCTCGAGAATGGATCCGTTCCTACTTGGCAAAGAGCCTTTTCTGCCAGATTTCCAGTTGTTCTACACGCTCGAGCTTAGCCAAATGTTTTCTGAACTGTTCGAAATACCCGAGATGCATCTGTTTCGAGACGATCCTGCATTGCAGACGTTTTACGATGCCATGTGCGAGCGTCCTTCTACTCGAGAAATACTGGTGGCCAAAGAATTGGAACTGGAGGTTACGAAGAAGGAACTCTACGGTGGATTTGGTGCGGCCTACCTTGACAAGCATATCGACAGACGAATCCTTGAAGGACTATTCGGGCGTGAAGTCTGACTTACACATACTGCTGATCATCTGAATATGGATTTGCATCTACTATACTTTCGCAAGGGATCAAGGGTCTCTTCTGGCGGTCTGTTTTACCGTTCAGCAGCCTATCGGTTTGCGTATAATGAGCTTTAGGGAAACGCTGATTAATTCGGCGAACGAGATGAAGCACGAGGCGCACGGAACACAGCAACCGAGACATATCAACATGATAGGCGAGGGAGCGAGTACCGCGCAACGAAGTGATCCGCTCGTACAGTCGATTAATCAGCGTTTCCCTAGAAAAAAACGTTTGCTTTTCCTATACACTCTTCAACTTGCGATTCCCCGTGGTCTTGCCACGGGGAGCATTATAGTTTGTGTTCTTGAAGTCAGCGTAGCGCGCCGTTTTTGGTTTTCTGCGCCGTAATACCCCGCGGTCTTGCCGCGGGGATAGGTGCAGGGCGCGCGGAGCAAATTTATTCGATACTGAACCTATGATGAACAGCACTTTTTATCGATCGCATTGCTCAGTTAAATTGTTATAAAGGTTTTAGTGATTTATTAGAAAGCTATTTATATACCTCGATCTTGAGACTAGAAATTACTAAGCGCTCTCATTCTCACAACCTTACTGACAACCAACAAATTCTCGGAGAGAAAATGTCAAAATACATTTCCCAAAGATATTGCACGTCATTTATTGATAAAACACTTAGGCCCTTATTAATTCATGGACTCAAGGGAATCGAGAAAGAGGGTCTTAGGATTACTCAGGAAGGCACCATATCATCAGCACCTCATCCGATTTCATTAGGCGCTGCGTTAACACATCCACACATAACTACAGACTATTCCGAAGCATTATTGGAGTTAATAACGCCAGCAGTGTCGGATGAAAATGAACTAGCAAGTTATCTAATTGACCTGCATAAGTATGTTTGTACCAATATTGGCGACGAACTGATGTTATCAGCAAGCATGCCCGTGGGCGATTTACATAACATGGCAATTCCAATTGCCACATACGGATCTTCCAATGCAGGAAAAATGAAACATATTTACCGGGAAGGCTTGAGTCATCGTTATGGTCGTTGTATGCAAGTTATTGCAGGCATTCATTTCAACTATTCGCCTCCAGAAGCGTTCTGGCCGGGATATCAGCAATTGATGGGAGACAACGGTAATCTGCAATCATTTAAGACGAATGCTTATATGGGCATGATTAGAAATATGCAACGATATGGCTGGCTTATTCTTTTCTTATTTGGTTCATCCCCGGCAGTCAGTAAAAGCTTCATCGATAATCGCAATTCAGATTATATTGGTACATTTGAGAAATTTCTTAAAACAACCTATTACAAACCTTATGCAACATCCTTAAGAATGAGCGAAATAGGGTATGTTAACCCTGTGCAAAGAATGTTTCACATTTCTTTTAACAGCATCGAGGATTACATCAGTGATTTGCATAAAGCAACATCGATACCTTATTTAGACTATGAAAGGGTCGGTGTAAAAGTACGCGGACAATACCGGCAATTAAGTACCAGTTTCTTGCAAATTGAGAATGAACATTATACCTCTGTACGTCCAAAACAACCGACGATTTCTAATGAGCGGCCAATTCAAGCTTTAAAATGTAAAGGTATTCAATATGTTGAATTACGATCGTTAGACATTGATATTTTTGAGCCAACGGGTATTGCAATTGAAACAATACGATTTCTTGAAGCGTTTAATCTATTTTGTTTACTTCAGGAAAGTCCGCGTCATGACAAGAAACAACTCGAAGAGATAAATCAAAATGTATTGTTAGTAGCCAATCAAGGAAGGGCGCCATCACTTAAATTGTTCAATAACGAACAAGAAATTTTCTTACAATATTGGGCATTAGAACTATGTCAGGAAATGCAGCCAGTTTGCGAAATGTTGGATAATGGCGATAACAATCATCCTTATACAAAAGCATTACAAAAACAGATAGAGGCTATTCGCTATCCCGCGCAAACAGCTTCAGCGAGAATGCTTTCAACAATGCATGATCAGAAACTATCAATTACTGAACTTGTGTTGCAGAAGTCACAAGAATACACGCAGTATTTCAAGCATACCGCACTCAACGATTCGACAAGAAAACAATTTGATTGGCAGGCTCAGGAATCCATTCGTAAATATGAACAATTGAACAATACGGACCAGATTCCTTTTGATGAATATCTTAGCAATTACTTTACTGGCGGTGTAGCAGCTGGGGGAACTCGCCCGCCAGATAAATCTGTTTGCCGCGAACAAAGCTACATTCAGATGAATAGTAAACAATCATGAGCTTCTCCAGCAACTATTACGTGCTAATGGATAATTACAACCAATGAAACTGATCTTTATCCTTGATCCGCTGGATTCGATCAAGATACACAAAGACTCAAGTTTTGCCATGATGCGCGAAGCAGCTCGTCGTGGTCATCAATTGTTTATCCTGCAACAAGGCGCATTGCGTTAAAAAACAACCAAGTCATCGGATACACGTGCAAACTAGAATTGACAGATGGCGCAAATAGTCATCGTTGGTATCAAATTAAGCAATCCAGAAAATATTCCATCAACAATTCCTTCTTACATTGACACAAACTTTCATTCCTAATGTCAGCAATTGAAATCAATCAGATTTATAAACGCTTCGGTACATTACATGCACTCGATGGCATTGATTTAGAAATCAAAAGAGGTGAATTCTTTGCATTACTTGGTCCCAATGGTGCTGGAAAAACTACCTTAATCAATATCATTGCCGGCCTCACAATTGCCAGTAGTGGCTGTGTTAAAGTCATGGGGCACGATGTTGTTACTGACTATCAAGAAGCACGCCGAGTGTTAGGCGTAGTGCCGCAAGAATTAGTATTTGATCCATTTTTTACTGTCAGGGAAACGCTTATATTTCAATCGGGCTATTTCGGGCTAAACAGGAATGACGACTGGATTGACGAGGTCCTTCACCATCTGGGTCTTGCCGATAAAGCTAATGTCAATATGCGTTTGTTATCTGGTGGCATGAAGCGGCGCGTACTGGTAGCCCAAGCTTTAGTTCACAAGCCTCCAGTGATTATGCTTGATGAGCCTACAGCAGGTGTAGATATTGAAATGCGCAGGCACTATGGCATTTCATCAAACAATTGAACCGAAGAGGCCACACCATTGTGCTGACTACACATTATCTGGAAGAAGCTGAAACGTTATGCAGTCGTGTAGCCATGCTTAAACAAGGTCGAATTGTCACATTAGACAATATACAGAACCTTATCAATAACATTTCAGGGTTTCTAGTGCGATTTAAGCTTTTCCCCAATGTCTTGCCGCCACAATTAAATCCATTGCTCAATCAGCGTAATGATCAATATTTCTTTCTTAAAATGAAAGGATATGCTGAGCTTGAAGATGTAATGACAACGTTACGCTTGGCACAAACGCAGATCCTAGAAATGCACGTGGTACGAAATGATTTGCAAGACATCTTTGTAAAAATTACAAGCAATATAAAATCTCATGAGCGCATAGAAACATGATTGGATTTTTTACTCTTTTCAATAAAGAACTACTACGATTTTGGAAAGTGGGATTACAAACAGTGTTTGCACCAGTGCTGTCTTCACTGCTTTATTTAATGATTTTTTCTTACGCACTGGAAAAACATGTCCAAGCTTATCCCGATGTACCCTACCCAGTCTTCCTTATTCCAGGCCTGATGATCATGGCCATGCTACAAAATGCTTTTGCTAATTCTGCATCCAGCCTGATTCAATCCACAGTCTCTGGCAATCATATCTTTATGCTGTTATCACCATTATCTCATCAAGAAATATTTGCCGCCTACGTACTGGCGTCAGTGGTTCGTGGAGTGGCCGTGGGATTGGGTATTTATCTAGCAACATTTATTTTCTTTGAGCTTCCCGTGTTTTCTTTGCTATGGATATCTTTATTTGCCTTGATGGGAACTGCGTTGCTCGGTGCATTTGGTATTCTCGCAGGCATTTGGGCTTCAAATAATTTTGAACAGCTAGCAGCAGTACAAAATTTTATCATCTTGCCACTGACATTTTTGTCTGGGGTTTTCTATACGTTACATTCTCTGCCTCCGTTTTGGCAAGGATTGTCGCGTTTAAATCCATTTTTCTATATGGTTGATGGATTTCGTTATGGCTTCCTTGGCGTCTCCGAAGCATCCCCTTATTTAAGCCTTGGGATTCTGACCGGATTCGTCATCGTCATTTCATTTGGGACATTATTAATGTTAAAGAGTGGCTATAAAATACGTCACTAAAACACCCCGACGCAAGCAGCTGGGTATTAACTACGTTCTTTAATCTCCTGGTTTTCTTCAACCAGCTTTCTCCCCAAGGGGCGGGGAATTGAACCCACAGAGCTTAAATTATGTAGAAACGCCGTGTGATTGTTGAATGTTTAGCGAGAAATTTTCCAACAATAATGAATTTTGGCGTCGCGAGCGAAATCCTCAGGGATCATTGTTTTGCTGATATCTTCGATCAGCAAGTTTTTTAATGCGTCCTGATCCATCTTGAAGCGGCGGAAATTGGTTGAAAAATATAGCTTTCCGCCAGGAGCCAGTAAAGTAGCAGCATCGTGGATTAATTGCACATGATCTTTCTGAATATCGAAGACTTCGTCCATTTTCTTGGAGTTGGAAAAAGTGGGGGGGTCAAGAAAGATTAAATCAAATTGCGGTTTGTGTTTGGCACTCGCCTGTTCATTTAACCATTGCGGGCAATTAGCGCGCACTAGCTTGTGGTCGCCACGGATGTCATTGAGATCAAAATTTCGTTTCGCCCAATCCAGATAAGTATTGGACATATCCACGGTAACGCTGGACACTGCGCCACCAATTACGGCATGTACTGTGGCGCTGCCGGTATAAGCGAATAAATTCAAAAAGCGCTTATCCTTGGCTTGCTGTTGAATCAATAACCGCACCGGCCGGTGATCAAGGAACAGTCCGGTATCCAGATAGTCCTCGAAATTTACCCAGAACTTGCAACCGCCTTCCTCGACCACATGGAAGCGACGGGAATCACCTTGTTTTTCGTATTGATCGGTGTTTTTCTGCTTACGGCGTATTTTTAGAAATACCTGCTCGGCTGGGATTTCCAGTACAGTGGCTATTTCTTTCAATGCACTGGCTAGGCGTTGGTTAGCCTTAATGGGATCAATCGTTTTCGGTGGTTCATATTCCTGAACATTAACCCAGATTTTTTCTCCCTGATAAACATCCACTGCCACTGCATATTCTGGTAGATCAGCATCATAGAGGCGATAGCAATGAATCTGATTGAGTTTGATCCATTTGATTAGCTTTTTCAGATTCTTGCGCAAGCGATTGGCGAACATCTCCGCTTGATTATCCGGTTGTTCGGTTTGGGCGCGGCGGCTGATTTGTTCGATGCGCTCCTGTTGGGATTTGGCTTTAGGTTCAAAGAAATTGTTTTCCTCGAGCTTGAAACGCAATAATTTGCACTCCAGTGCGCCATTGAACAATGTGATGGGTTTTTGCGAACGGATGCCCAGTCGGAATCCTAATTCAGGATTGCCAATGATCATCGCTGCCTGCCAGCCGATAAAACGCTGTTTCAATACCTCGCCGAACTGACGATATAGCACAGCGGTTTGTTCTTCATCACCTAATCGTTCGCCATAGGGAGGGTTGCAGACAATTAAACCTTTGGACCAGCTCTCCGCTGCAAAGGCGTCGGAAATATCGCGCTTTTCAATATGTATTTTGCCGGATAATCCGGCATTTTCCACATGCTGTATTGCTGCGACAACGCTGTGGCGATCTTGGTCAAAGCCGACGATCACGGGCAATTGGTTCAAGCCAATGTCACGGCGGTGCAGGGCATTCTCCAGAATGCTTTGCCAAAGTGCTTGATCATGCTGCTTCCAACCCAGAAAACCAAAATAATCACGCTGCAAGCCGGGTGCAATATCGCCGGCGATCAGTGCCCCTTCCACCAATAGTGTACCGGAGCCACACATGGGATCCAGCAGCGAGCCACTTTGTTTGGCGATTTCCGGCCAAGCTGCGCGCAGCAAGATTGCCGCTGCCAGATTTTCCTTGATGGGTGCTGTGATATTGATGTCGCGATAGCCACGTTTATGTGAGCTCTCACCAGACAAATCCAGGCTTAATTGGGCGGTGTCATTGTGCAAATAGACATTGATACGGATGCTGGGGCGCTCAGTATCGACACTTGGACGTTGATTGAATTTGGCGCGCATTTGATCAACGATGGCGTCTTTGACTTTTTGCGCACCGAAGTGGGTGTTATTGATCGCTGGATTGTTTTTGCTGCTAAAGGTGACTGCCAGACTGTCGTCGGGATTTAAATGCTCAGACCAGTCAATATTTTGGATACCAATATATAAATCCTGCTGGGATTTAACTTCAAAACTGCTCAGTAACAGCAAAATGCGACTAGCAGTGCGCAACCATAGGCAAGCGGTATAAGCCATCGCCAGATCGCCTTGAAACGCTACACCAGCAAGTCTTTGCTGTACATTATTTCCGCCGAGTGCCTGAATTTCATTGGCGAGAATGCCCTCCATCGCCTTTGGCGTGGTGGCAAAGAGTTGGTATTGCTTCATGACTTTCGGTTTGAACTGAATAGCCGCGTAGGATACTCGAATGTGTATCGATTGCGCTGACTTTTTTGTATGGCATGTTCAATTGCTGAGTGAGCAATCGATTTTGATGATAATGCGCCGAATAGACTCAAGCTGAAATGATGATTTGTTGTCCGGCGTATTCCACTCTCTGACCATTACGGATTTTGCAGGTTTTACGTAATTCGATCTGATCATCCACTTTGACCCGCCCTTCAGCGATGATAGTCTTTGCTCTACCGCCGCTTTCGCACAAACCGGTAATTTTCAAGAGATCGTTCAATGCGATGAAGTCTCTACCAGCAAGGCTGAATGAATTCATGGTTTACCATGTTTATATTGGATATAGAGTGCTTCAACTTTTTCTCGTGCCCAGGGCGCCTTGCGCAAAAACTTCAGGCAAGATTTGATGCTGGGATCCTGCTTGAAGCAATTGATATCCACTTTTCTGGCTAGTCGTTCCCAACCATATTGCGCATGGAGTTCGATGAGCAGCATTTCCAGTGTTATTCCATGTAAGGGGTTTTTAGACTGTGAATGATGGATATTTTCGGTGTTAAGAACAGGTGTGGGCATGGCATTAATGAGTGGTCGGAGAGCTTTATTATACGTGGTGTATGCGTTGCGATGAGCGCTATTAAAAAAACATCTCCGGATATTTTATGGGAAATGTGGAGTGTTCGTGAGTGTCAGCATTTCAGTGTTTTAATGAATAAAGTTTGTTAGTTTTTGGGGGAGTTTCGTTGTGATGGATTGGTTCTAAAGGCGGGTATTAATTGGTGTGGATCGATTGTGTATCTTTGATTTTGTGCAGCCGATGCCCACCAGATGAGTTGGGAGAAAGTTCTGCCGAAATAACTGGTCCATCTTTCAGCATCTACATTGTCAAGAAAATTACCGTCTTCAGAAAAAACTTCCTGAGCTTTTGGGATCTGCACCATGGCAGAAACTGGTAAACAACCCAATTCCGATAAAAAGGTGCGCATACCCACGGCAGCTCTTGCGCCTCCCCATTGTCCTGCGGAATAAGTGACAATTGCGCTGGGTTTGTAAGAAAACAGCGAGCTGCCAAAGTGATTGAGTAAATGAGCCAGAGCTGGACTCATCGAATGATTGTATTCAGGACTGACCATGATATATCCGTCAGCTTCTACAATCCTATCTGCTAAAGATTGGAGTTGAGCAGGCGCTTTGTTTTGTGCATAAGCAAAATGAGGTTTGAAGATTGCTTCAAGCTGAGACCCCAGTGGGTCAATCAGTTCTGCATAATGATCACCTTGATGAATTTGTGACAAGCAAGCTTGTGCAACTCTTAAGCCAAGCCGGGGAGGGCTGGGTGGCGTGCTGTCGCGTATCGTTCCGAGAAAAACCAGAAACTTCATGATTATTCCTTACCTGTTATTATTCTAAGGATAGTAAGTTTGGCAGCAATCCGGGATTAAAATGAGGAACAATTCTGGTTAGGCTTTAAAGTTAAGCTGCACTTCCTTGTGGTGATCTGCACAATATTTCAGGAGTGCCCAAATGAAAAATATCAGTCCTGCTATTTCAAGACTTTCCTCAATGGTGGTAATCATGCTGTACGTCAAATTTTCCTCTCCGTGTAATTCGGCATAACGACCCCCAATCAGTTCAATGCCGATGGCCCCCACAAGATACAATGTAGCAGCAATTAAAAACCTGAATCTAACGATCATAGGCAGATGCAACAAAAATTTTAGAAAAAATAAACCAAGCATGAGCACAATTATCATGGCAGGAATAACCCAAGCGAAATAGAAGATACCGAGATTTTTCTCCCCTAACATCACGCTGATAGGCCGGATTAAACGCTCATGCAGTTGAAATGCTTCATCAAATGCCATGTACATAAATCCGCATGAAAGAATTATCCACTTAGAAACATGCGGTAATTTCTGCTTGGCGTTGAGTACAGCAATGAGTGCCAGCAGTAGCGCGGCAAAAAGTATTAAGAGTACAGAAAAAAAAGTTGGAATGTTCCGTTCATGATCGAGATGGAAAAACAGCACAAGCATTCTGAGAAAATCTTCTCCATATGCGAATCTTAAGAGCTGTCCACCGATGCCAGCAAGGATCAAAAGAAACGCAATTACTCCCAATATGCGAACAATGGCTGCTGGATTGAAGGATATCTGATTGTCGACTGTTTTCATAGGAAATAAATTTAATTCAGTTGAATGTTATTGGCAACCTCAACAACGATATGCTGAAAGAGACCTCTGCATAACTGGTTTTATCGAATGTGTGAGGTCATCTATAAGCATTTGATTTGATTATGATAGAAATGAACAGAAAAGCTCAAAAACATAGTTACACAGAGATCTCTGAAATGTATTATCGGCTGCATAGGTCTAAATTTAAGGCGATATATATGAAAGAACTTGAGTGAGAGTTGGGGGATTAAGCGTTTTAGCAATACTGAATCTGTCCAAATAAACGTACGCTTAGGCGCTTTTTTTATAGATAATGCAAAAGAACCTGTTACCATTGTCATAATTTTGTAATCTGACATCTGGAATTTTAGGAGTTTTCTTTTAACTTCTTTATTATTGGGTCTTTGAGGAGCTCTTGTAGTTTTTTGAGTTTAAAAGAATTATTCGTAAGTTGGAAATTTAAAATTGAATCCGCACGCGGCACGATCGATCTCTCCATTCGCCTTACTTAGTACGCTCAAGTCTCATCGCAATCTGATTTATAATTTAATCAAACGAGAAGTCATTGGCCGCTATCGCGGTTCTGTCATGGGATTATTCTGGTCCTTTTTTAATCCGGTATTGATGTTGGTGGTTTATACATTTGTATTTAGTGTGGTTTTTAAAGCACGCTGGGCAGGGGGTACTGATTCCAGATCTGAATTCGCATTAGTGCTTTTTGCAGGCCTCATGGTTTATAACTTGTTTTCAGAATGTATTAACCGAGCGCCAGGGTTGGTGTTGGGCAACATAAATTATGTTAAGAAAGTAGTATTCCCCCTGGAAATACTACCTGTAGTTGCTATTGGATCGGCCACTTTTCATCTTCTGATCAGCCTAGTGGTCTGGTTGATTTTCTATCTATTATTTTTTGGCACCCCACAAGTAACTCTTTTACTGTTTCCAATTGTATTGATGCCCTTTTTTTTACTGATCCTGGGATTCAGTTGGTTCTTGGCTTCGCTAGGAGTTTATTTGCGAGATGTCAGTCAAATCGTAGGAGTATTGACAACGGCGCTCATGTTTTTATCACCGATTTTCTATCCGATGACAGCGTTACCGGAGGAATATCACATGTTTCTTCAATTCAATCCATTAACATTTATCATTGAACAAGTTCGTGATGTGATGATTTGGGGAAAAGGGATGAACTGGGTTGCTTGGGTTGCTTATTGGATATTTTCCGCTCTGGTGGCTTGGTTGGGATTTGCCTGGTTTCAGAAAACACGCAAAGGTTTCGCCAATGTCCTCTGACATCGCCATCAAGGTAGAGAATCTCAGCAAGTGTTATCAGATCTACGATCATCCGCGCGATTTTCTAAGACAACTGATTCTCCCCCGCTTGCAACGAATGATTGGGCGAAAATCCAAACAGTATTTTCGTGAATTCTGGGTGTTAGAGGATATTTCGTTCGAAATAAAAAAGGGCGAAACTGTTGGAATCATTGGTCGCAATGGTTGTGGTAAATCAACTTTGTTGCAAATGATTTGTGGCACGCTGAATCCCACCAGCGGTAATATTCAGACCGATGGTCGTGTGGCTGCATTGTTGGAATTGGGATCGGGTTTCAATCCAGAATTCACCGGGCGCGAAAATATTTATATGAACGCCGCTGTGTTGGGGTTAAGTGAAGAGGAAATCGATGATCGCTTTGATGATATTGTGGCTTTTGCTGATATCGGTGACTTTATCAATCAACCGGTTAAAACATATTCAAGCGGGATGATGGTGCGCTTGGCTTTTGCTGTTCAAGCGCAAATCATGCCAGATATTTTGATTGTTGACGAAGCGTTAGCAGTGGGTGATGCAAAATTCCAGGCCAAGTGCTTTGAATGTCTTAAACAGCTAAAAGACAATGGAACAAGCATTTTGTTGGTCACTCATTCCAGCGAACAAATCGTCACGCATTGCTCGCATGCAATATTGCTGAATGCCGGTTCCATATTGGTGGCCGGCGAGCCAAGACATGTGGTTAATCGTTACATGGATTTATTATTTGGCAAGGAGCGTAAAGATCTGTCCGTTGCAACCTCTGCGGCTACCACCATTCCTGTTGCGCCAGTAAAAGATGACCGATTATTATTAAATAATATCGATGATGTCTTCGCTACACGAAGTGGTTACAACCCTCATGAGTATCGTTGGGGTGATGGCGCGGCATCAATTCTTGATTTCTGTTTGATGACTGATGATGAATCATATCCGTCAGTTATCATGACAGGGCAAACGATCAGATTGATTATTGCGATTAGGTTTCACGTCGATTTGGTGTATCCCATCTTGGGCATCACGATCAAAACCAAGGAAGGAGTGACAGTCTACGGTGCGAATACTTTGACATTAAAAATGGATGCATTCAAATCGCAAGGAATGAAGGGTAGTGCGATCATTGCCGAGGCCAAATTTATTTGCCGACTTGCACCGGGTGATTATTTTATTTCACTGGGAATTGCTACCAAACAAGGCGAAGAGATCATCCCGCATGATAGGCGCTACGACGCCATTCATTTTTATGTTAATCCGACTCCTTCATTTTTTGGTTTATGCAATTTAGAGCTGGAGTTGGCTGTTCAGGAAATAGTCTCATGAAATCATTGTTGTCAAAAGCAGGTTATATTCTTGATAACGAAACCAATGTTTGGTCACGATCCCATTATGACGGGATCGCTTATAGCGACGGTGATGAAGTGGAGCAACGCATTGGCCAAGTCATCGACACCGCAGTAGACCTGAGTGTGTTGTCGAGTGAATTGCGTAGTCATTGCACTGACTGGCCTTCGAGATATCACTTATCAGGTGTTCGTGCCAATATTCTGCGCCCATTTGAATGCAATCTACAGGGCGATATTCTTGAGATTGGTGCAGGCTGCGGTGCAATCACACGCTATCTAGGTGAATGTGGAGCAGAGGTGCTGGCATTGGAAGGCAGCCCACGCCGTGCCGCTATTGCCAGATCAAGAACACGTCACATGCCGAATGTTACGGTGATTACCGATAAATTCGATCAATTCCAGATTGATCAACAATTTGATGTCATTACACTGATTGGTGTACTGGAGTATGCCAATCTTTTTGGCACTGATGATGCGTCTACATTGACCATGCTGGAGCGAGTCCGCTCACTGCTAAAACCAAATGGCCAATTGATTATCGCCATTGAGAATCAGCTTGGATTGAAGTACTTTGCCGGAGCTCCTGAAGATCATATCGGACAACCCATGTATGGAATAGAAGGGCGCTATCAAAGTGATCAACCGCAGACTTTCGGGCACAAGTTTCTTGTTGACATGATCAGGCAGGCAGGCTTCGCAGGGTCGCAATTCTTGACACCTTTTCCAGATTACAAACTTCCGGTATGTGTTATTACGGAAGAGGGACTCAATAATCCTGAGTTCGATGCCGCCGAACTGGCGTGCCAATCGATTACGAAAGATGCCCAATTACCCCTTAATACACTGTTTTCCCTTGAACGGACCTTGCCGGTTATTTTTCTCAATGGCTTGGCCGTGGACTTGGCAAACTCATTTTTGATTGTTGCATCCAACCATGCTGGAAATAATTTCAAATCTGGTGTGCTGGCTTATTATTTCAGTACTGACCGCAAAGCAGCGTATTGCAAGGAAACTGTTTTTGTGCAACCGGACGAAAACAATATTCTGGTCAAACGCCGACTGCTGTCAGCCATTACCGATTCTGAATCGTTAATGAATGCCAGTTTGCTTTTTAGACAACCGCAAGATTTGGTTTATACAAGCGGACAAACGCTCTACAGGGAGTTTATTGGGATTGTGACGCGGCCGGGTTGGCGTATTGAAGAAATCCTGGCCTATTTTTCCAAGTATCGCGAAATTATTCTCGCCATGGTTGATTCGGAAGATCATTTATGCAGCGCACAACTACAAGATCTTGTACTTCCTGGAGATTATTTGGATGCCATTCCCGCCAATGTCATTCTCACTAACAATGGAAAAGCAATTTATATTGATCGCGAATGGTGCGCTATACAAGGTGTTACATTTGATTACCTACTTTTTCGCGCGATTACTTCGTTGATGGGAGGCATATCTGCATTTGCTGAGCCGCACGATCCTGCGCTTGCCATCAGAGAAAATTTTCTGATGGCGGTGATGCGCGGTATGGGTTTTTTGCCGACTGAAGAGGATTTTTCCCGGTATCTGCAAATGGAATCGGAATTAGGGGTTTTTTCTTCGGGAGTCGAAAACAGAATATTTTCCACATGGTTGCCTAATGCAATTTTACCGGGTTGTGGTAATTCATCCTCAATCAAGGCACTGGAAATCAAACTTGAGCGAACGGAAATAGCGAAATTGGTAGCCGAGGAATTTGCTTTTGATCGTCTTACGGAAATTCATCGCCTGCAAGTCCAACTCGTTGCGACGGAAACCGCAAAGACCTATGCAGAAACACTCGCCATTGATCGATTGGGAGAGTTGCAACAATTACAGCTTCAATTGAAGCAAACCGTCAGTCAATTGGAGAAAACCAGTAATCAACTGAATAGCATATACGCCTCAATCGGTTATAAACTATTAAAACTATTAAAACTTGCTCCTGATCGGAGAGATCCGAATGTCTGATTTATTTTGGACGATCGATTCACTGGTGGTTAAGGATAACGTGCTGTTTGGTTTCGGTTGGATTTTTCATCCGCACTATGACATCGTTTCCTTGCGTTTTCGAGTGATGTCTACTGAGAGTGGAGTGCCTGAATATATTTATGCTGATTTTGGAAAACCCCGGGAAGATGTTGGCCGGACTTACCATCGTCATATCAAGGCATTAAACTCCGGGTATGTGGTTTTTGGAGCACTTCCAGATGCAAGGCATTTGGATTCTATTTTATTGGAATGTTCGTTGGAAAATGGGGCTGTCATTGAGCTATCCGTGCCATCGTCAAAAGTTATTTGCTTTTCTAATGAGCATGCCAAGAACAAAAAACGCCTCGCTTTTCGGCAAGTGGGCACATTAATAAAGCGTGGACTCTATCTGATTCGATCAGGAAATTTTTCTTCATTGCTTGACAAGACCAAGCGCTACATGAAGGGCAGGCCACAAACGGCACTGCAAAAGCCTGAGGATCTGATTGCACTATTTGCACGACAAGAGAATCATCATTTGTGTTTGATTCTGGATCATGATCTTGGGGGAGGGGCAAATCACTATCGCGAGCGTCTTGTGGATTCCGTTTTGCGTGAAGGGCGGAGTACCATTATTCTGACTTACCACGTGACAACGTTGTCTTATATGCTGATCGTCAGAAACAAACGTTTAAATCTGCGCTATTCAATTCCTAATTTAACCTTTTTGCTGGAAGCATGTGCAAAGCTTTCTGTCGGTGACATCATTTATAATACAGCAGTATCTTTTGTCAGACCGGATGAGATCTCGCAATTTTTGATTAAACTCAAAACATTGACATCTGCACCACTGACCGTTCTTGCCCATGATTTTTATCTTGTTTGTCCATCTCATTTTCTTCTTAATCATGAAGGACGTTATTGTCAGATTCCTGATACAGCCGTGTGTGCCGGTTGTTTACCCAAGAATCGATATGGCTTTGCCACGCTGTTTACCGAACGCGATATTTCCAAATGGCGAGCAATATGGGGATCTCTTCTTGCGGTTGCCGATGAAATCGTTACTTTTTCCCATAGCACGGCACAGCTTTTGATGAAAGCCTATCCTCAAATTGAAAGTTCACAGATATCCATCAAACCACACCATATTGAACATCTTGTCGGTAAAGTTGTTGAGATTCAACAGATTGCATCGTTGCGCATAGGTATAGTCGGACATATCGGATTTCACAAGGGAGCGGCATTTATTCAATTGCTCTCAAAGGAAATTAAACGCCGTGGAGTGGACATCAAAATTGTTGTCATTGGTACCATCGAAGTGAGTTGTGATCCTGCCATTGTTAGTCAAACGGGTTCATATCGTTATGAAGAATTACCCAATCTCATTAACGCATCCGGTGCAAATATCATGTTGTTTCCTTCCATTTGGCCGGAAACATTTTCTTATGTGGTGCAGGAATTGATGCATATGGACTTGCCTGTCGCATCATTCAACTTTGGTGCTCCCGCAGAACGCATAATCTCTTATCCCAAGGGACTCATTTTGGCTTCGATGGATGTTGCCAATGTCCTTGATGAGTTAATTTTGTTTCACAGCAAGATATATCTTGCACATTGAGGTTCTTATATGTCTGAAATTCATGTATTCACAAGTGCGGCCTTTAATTATATTCCTAAGGTCCGCATGCTTTTTCAATCACTTCGCAAGCATCATCCAGAGTGGCGGTTGAACTTGGTTCTCGCCGATGAAATGAGACCGAATGTCGATCTCAGTCAAGAGCCTTTTGACAGAATCTGGGTTGCATCCGATCTGGGTATTCCCGATTGGCGCGGATGGGCATATTGTCATTCCATCGTAGAATTGGCGACCGCTATCAAACCGTTTATGCTGGCTCAGTTGCTCAAATTGCCAGAGTGTCAGAAAGTGATCTACTTGGATCCCGACACCGTTGCTTTCTCTCGTCTCGACGATATTGTTATGCTATTGGATAATGCCAATATTGTTTTGACCCCGCACCAGACTCAACCGGAGCAAACACTTGCTGCAGTCATGGATAACGAGATTTGTAGTCTTAAGCATGGCATCTATAATCTCGGATTTATTGCTGTTGCAGCCACCGAGGTTGGTCGCCAATTTGCAGATTGGTGGAGTCGGCGCGTCTATCATTTTTGCCGAGCTGATATTCCCAATGGATTATTTACCGATCAGCGTTGGATCGATCTCGTACCAGCATTTTTTGAGGGCGTTACCATTATGCGCTCAAGTCGACATAATGTCGCAACTTGGAATCTGACTACTCGTCAGTTAGGATTGTCCGCGTCAGGTGATTATATTGTTGATGGCGAACCATTAGGTTTCTATCATTTCACTGGATTTGATAGTGGTGCTCACCGCATCATGGCAGCCAAAAATGCCGGAAACAATTCAGCGGTGCATCAATTGGTCAACTGGTATGCGCAACAAACTGAGCAACTTGCTAACGAGCCGCTTGCGAAGGAGCCTTGGGCTTATGGCTTCTACACTGATGGAACTCCCATTTCCAAAGAACAACGCCTCGTGTACCGGGAAAGGATAGATCTGCAGAGAGCCTTTCCAGATCCTTTCAATGCCACGACATATTTGATTTGGTGGAATACACAAGGCAAAATGGAATTTCCTGATTTGTTCGAGGAAAAAACCCGTGATGTGGCAATGGGAAAGCTCTCGTCGGTATTAACCCCTGGATTTCGTGGAAGTAATCAGGGTATAGACTGGCGGAAACTGGGTGGAATTATCCGGCAATCGATATCCCAACCTAAAACCGGTTTCGTGATTGGAAAGCGTGGCTGGGAAGTGCTTCAGAACGAGGGAGTCATTGGCTTAAAACGACGATTGTTGGGCTAAACAAATTTTTCACTTTAAGAATCACTGAGTGCTCCGTGATATATCCGCCATGTTTATGTTGGTTGAAATTATTAAATTGGATATCATTTTAACCGCATCGCGGTGAACCAGCCAAGGCTCATAGCAACGATTCCAATAAATGGCTTTGACGTTTAATCGCTGAGTCAATCTCATCAGAATTTCTTGCAAGTTGCCTGCATACATACACACATAGCGTTCCATACAGCGCTTCATTGAGAGGGACAACCTCCCTTTCTAGGATTGAATGGCATAGTTTTTTGTGGAAGAAGAGTAACAATGTCTAACTGAAAAAAATGAATATTCTATTAAACTAAAAATTAATTGCCTCATGGGGTAAATTTTTGATGTCGATTTGAATTCCTTCGATGCCAAGCGTAGCTTATCGAATCTTTACTTTTGTGTGCCAAGCTTCTAAGAAAATCTCTTTAAAATCTCGGAATTATCCTACAAAATTTCTCGTGAATTAATACCGTTTAAACTGCATCAAAAACAAAAATGGATAATGGCAATGAGAATAAACTTACCCGTTTCAGATATAGAATATCCGATTGGGGATGATACGCTGATTTTATCGACAACAGATACGAAAGGACGTCTCACGTATGTCGGTAATCCTCCCATTTTTAACAGGAGCCTGCAGTAGAAGGTTTTAGTTTTAAAGCTTCTGCCAACTTCATTGCTGGCGTGATACCTCCAAGTGCCATACTCGGACGTTCATTATTGTAAATCCATA
>JAGOKN010000134.1 GCA_017994575.1 Nitrosomonas sp. | reverse complement strand
GTCCATCTCGGTTTATTTGGAGTGGAAAGGGAACGTCAGCTTTCTACCTTAGCCCAGCGTATCAATTCTCATGTGCCATCCAATGAACCGCTGATCATTGCAGGTGATTTCAATGACTGGCGGGGACATGCAGAGCATCACTTGCATCAGAATTTGGGTGTCAAAGAAGTCTTCAAGAATATGCGCGGAGCTTATGCACGCACCTTTCCTGCATGGCTCCCGGTATTATCGATGGATCGTATTTATTATCGAGGTCTCAATGTTGTCGATTGCAGTCATCTACAAGGCCAACCTTGGCGCCGGATGTCTGATCACACGCCGTTGTTTGCGGAATTCAAATTAATTTAACTCGTTGTATTATAGAAAATAGCGAAAGGAAAAAACTGTACACCAATTCGCGTCTTGCAGCTAAGCCAAGTTTGTTACTGGGTTTTGACTGGAGACTAACTAAAACTATGGAAGGTTTTTCTGCACACCCCCGGCGAAGAGCCGAGGGTATTTATCGACTATGATACAAAAATTAATGACCTGATTGACGCATATGCTTCATAGCTTCTTCAGAATGCTTAGCAGCCTCACCAGCATGGTCCATTTCAGCATGTTTAATAGACTCTTCTAAGTGTTTAACAGCTTCATCCATATGCTTGTGCGCATCAGCATGTTCTTTACCCGCAGCCTTGGCATGTCCTAAGCTCTCTTTTGCATGTTGCAATGCATCTTTTGCATGCCCCATTTCACCATGCGCTTGTGCTTTCCCGGCATGTTCCATTGCTTCCGAGGTATGTCCAGCATCTGATGCCCAAACTTGAGCGCTCATGAATAATACTAATGTTCCGGTTGCAATCGCTGTTGATATAGTTCTCATGATAATTACTCCTTTTTTGCTAATACATCGATAATGTAAACATTCACGGCAAATCGTACTGATCACACCGTCACTTCAAAGAAAAGCCGTTTCACTCAATGTCTCTTCCTCGTTGACCAGCACATAGTTTATTTATATCACAGATTATAGGAAAACATAATAATTTATGCAGGGTATGGCACGTCGGGAAATCCTATGAGGAAAAACTAATGCATCACTTTATCACCAGTATCCGATGAAACTGCGATTAAATTTTTTTCTTCCCATGGATTTTCTAAATCCCAGACTTGCACTTGTTTAAAAATCTCACCGATCAATTTATGGAGTTGTTCGAGGTTAAACACTGAGATAATGACTATCGTTTTGTTTGAATCCAGAAATTCAAGTCTAATCTTTTGATCACTTTCTTTTAATTCTCTTTTCGAGAAATTAATCGTAGCAATCAGAAAATTCTCAAAATGTTGATTGGATTCTATTTTCCCATAAAGAACCGTCACTTTTTGTTGTGATACCTGATGATAGATTTGATTGATCTCCCACTGCTGTTGGATTGTTTGAGGCATGGCATCAGCACGTTTCTTCATGAGCCAATTAGGCAGATGCGCTAATAAATTTTTAAAAAATTGCCGTGTCATCAAACCTTGTAATTTTTGCTGATCTTTATCAGTGAAAACCAGACTCAATCTGTCCTGTTCTTTGTCATAAAAGGTTGTAATGTTCTCTGCAAAAAATGTCATAGATTTCTTCATGTTGTATTTTTAAACTACTATTTATTGTATGCAGAAATGGTTAATACCATATTTTCTGCATACATAGTCAATCAAATTATTGTTCAAGCGATCGCTCCTAATCGTTCTTTCGGCGCCAACGAATCCAATAATCTGTATGACATGCAAGAAGATAAAAGCTATAGTATGGTTAACCTTAGGGTGATTATGTTGAAAGTGCACTAACTACTCAAGCGCCAAAGCAAAATGGTCTGTCTTGCTTAGTTTGTCACAAACCTGAAGGTAAGATATGAACTAAAATCAAGACCGCCTTTCCGCTGCTGCAAATAATATTCTTTTATTAGGTGTGATTCCTATTGCTTACTATGTCATCAGAAAAAGAAACAAGAAATAGTCTTTTAGAAATATTGGCAACATTCTCTTCCCAATATCATAAAAACTCAAAAACAATATCGACAAAGGATTTCCAACATGATCTATTTTTTGGACTGCAGACCATTCTTGATCAAATTGGCGCCTATATTTTCATGAAGGACCTTTCAGGTCGTTACATATATGTCAATAAAAGTGTTCAGGAACTCTTCGGCGCACCGCTTGAGAACATTATCGGTCATGATGACAGCCATTTCTTTGATTTAGCAATTTCAAATGAACTAACATCTAATGATCGCCGTGTTATCGAAAAAGGACAAACGATCGAACGAGAAGAAACCAATATCATCAAGTCAAGCGGTGAAACTCGGATTTACTGGACAGTTAAACAACCCGTGCTGAATGATCATGGTGAGATTATCGGTATGTGTGGCATATCCACCGATATCACCAAACTCAAGCAAGAAGAATATGCGTTGGCTGAATCGCGTAATTTGCTCAAAGCAATCATTGATACGGCACCCGTACGCATTTTCTGGAAAGACACGCGATCACAATATCTGGGTTGCAATCCATCTTTTGCTAAAGATGCCGGTATCGCATCTCCTGAGAATATTGTAGGCCTGAATGATTACGATTTGGCCTGGACTCAGGATCAGACTGATCATTATCGCCAGGATGATCAACAAGTGATCGAATCAGGCTGCGCAAAGCTTGATTACGAAGAACCACTGAATAAATCAGATGGGAAAACCATTTTTCTGCAAACCTCCAAGGTTCCGTTACGCAATATGAACGGTAAAATCATCGGTGTGCTCGGTATTTATCAAGATATCACCGAGCGCAAGCGTGCTAACGAATCAATGAAATTGGCTACAACCATTTACCAATCCAGCAGAGAAGCTATCTTAGTAACAAACAAGGATAACTTGATTATAGAAGCTAATGCGGCTTTCACCCGCCTGACTGGTTACGAATTAGCGGAAATTCTCGGTAAGAATCCGCGGATTTTTCAATCTGGACGACATAAAAAAGCATTTTTCCAAAGAATGTGGCAAAAGCTTTTGGATAATGATCACTGGCAAGGAGAAGTATGGGACCGGCGTAAGGATGGCACAATTCATGCGAAATGGATCAACATCACCGTTATCCGAAATCCAGATCAAAGTATCTATTGCTTTGTGGCGCAATTCTCTGATATCACAGAAAAGAAACAAAAGGATGAGCTGATTCAGTTTCAAGCTAATTACGACCCATTGACCAGTTTACCCAATCGTAATTTATTTAAGGATAGATTGCGTAACGAGATCAAAAAATCAAAACGCAGCGGTTTATTATTATCACTGATATTCATTGACCTGGATCACTTTAAGGATATCAATGACAGCCTCGGTCACGCGGCTGGCGATCAACTACTCAAAATAGTTGCGCAACGTATTATGTCATGCGTACGGGAGACAGATACCGTAGCACGCCTGGGTGGGGATGAGTTTGCCGTGATTCTACCGGATATCGGCGACAAGACGCGCACCGAAAAAATTTCACAACATATCATTCAAGAGCTGAGTCAGCCACTCATTCTCGACAAGAATCGAATCAACCAATATATTTCTGCCAGCATCGGCATCGCCTTTTATCCTGAAGATGGACTGAACATGGAAATCCTAATGAGAAATGCGGATATGGCCATGTACAAAGCAAAATCCGAAGGACGCAATCGTGTGAGTCAATTTACACCATCCATGCAGCAGGCAGCTCAAGAAAGAATTCTGTTGACCAATGATCTGAGAAATGCATTGAGAAATAACGAACTACAAATCTATTATCAACCCATTCTAAACCTATCAGATCATAGCATCATCAAGGCAGAAGCCTTGTTACGTTGGCAACATCCACAACATGGCATGATTAATCCAGCGGCTTTTATTCCATTGGCAGAAGAAAGTGGTTTGATCCTGCCCATTGGGGAATGGGTTTTCGATCAATGCATTAATCAAATTAAACGCTGGCACAAACAATTTGGTCATATCATACAAATCAGTGTCAATAAATCTCCGATGCAGTTCAATCAGCGCAACAAGTACTCATGGCCTGACAAACTGGTCGGATTGAATCTACCTGGAAATAGCATTAACGTGGAAATTACCGAGGGCTTATTATTAAAAAACTCTCCCAATGTTAGAGCCATACTCAAGGAATTCCGCACCGCAGGCATTGAGATCTCGATTGATGATTTTGGTACTGGCTTTTCTTCACTCTCTTATCTTAAGGAGTTTGATATTGATTATCTGAAAATTGATCGTTCTTTCACAAGTAATTTGAATAAAAACAAAACGGATCATGCATTGATCGAGGCAATCATCTTGATGGCGCACAAGCTGGATATCAGAACGATTGCCGAAGGGGTGGAAACGCAGTTACAACAGGATTTATTAATAGAATTAGGTTGCGATTTCGTACAAGGCTACTTTTATTCTTCTCCTGTACCCATCGAAGAATTTGAGAAATTGATTATTCCGCAATGGGACAAACATCATCTCAATTAATCTGGAATCAATCTGCAATTCTTGAGCTAATCGACAAAAACTTCGTAAAAATTACGAATTATTCTGAGGAATATAAATTGTCTTTATGACGAAGAGTTTTCAAACCATCTGAACTACTACACATTATCAGATGGTTTAAAAACTGGTTTTGGCAGAACAACTTTTGGAATGTTTTATGTGTTAATAAATAAAATTATTAATGCTTCCTTATAAACGAACCAATAGTATTGATGAACTCACTTTTGTAACCAGCTGTTCTGCAACAGAACCTACAAAGAAACGCTCCAGACCTCGACGATTAGCTGTTCCTACGGTAATCCTCCCATTTTTAACAGGAGCCTGCAGTAGAAGGTTTTAGTTTTAAAGCTTCTGCCAACTTCATTGCTGGCGTGATACCTCCAAGTGCCATACTCGGACGTTCATTATTGTAAA
>JAGOKN010000051.1 GCA_017994575.1 Nitrosomonas sp. | reverse complement strand
ATGAGCGAGAAAAAAAATTATGGGAAGAAAAAATCGCCGCCAAGCAGGAATTTTTGCTGGCTGAAGAGCTGTGGAATGAAGCCCAGATTGCTTTGGAGCTTGCCGCTACCAAACTGCGTGCGCTGGGAGTGCAACCCGAATCCAGCTACTTGAAAGCTGGTTTGTCGAATTATGAAATACGCTCACCGATTTCTGGAATCATTATTACCAAGACAATCGCGCTGGGGGAAGCGATGAAAGAAGACAGGGAGATTTATACCATAGCGGATGTATCCACGGTATGGACGGCGATTACGGTTTACCCAAAAGATCTGGGCATGGTGAGGGAGGGGCAGAAAGTCGCGGTGAAAGCGACTGCTTATGATGTGGAGAGCGAAGGAATCGTGACTTATATTTCTACATTGATCGGTGGACAAACGCGCACTGCAACCGCCAGGGTTGAATTGGATAATGCCGCGGGCAAATGGCGCCCCGGCATGTTTGTCAACGCGGAGCTGGTGGCAGAAGAAATTCAGGTTCCTATGGCTGTGTCAGTGAATGCCATTCAAACAATGCGTGACTGGTCGGTGGTTTTTGGGCGCTATGATCAATACTTTGAAGTGCGTCCTTTGGAATTGGGGCGTAGCGATGGTGAAATGGTTGAGGTACTCAAGGGGCTTGCACCCGGAGAAAAGTATGCGGGCGGGAACAGCTTTGCGATCAAAGCGGAGTTAGGCAAAGCGGGTGCAAGCCACGACCATTAAAGTTGATGACCTAAACGAGGTACTCCATCATGTTTGAACGCATTTTACATTTGTCCATCTATCAACGCGGCATCGTTTTGATGGTGGTGCTGCTGGTGGCGATTATTGGCATTTTCAGTTACCAGAAACTACCTATCGATGCAGTACCTGATATCACCAATGTACAGGTACAGATCAATACCAATGCAACAGGTTACTCACCGGTAGAGGCCGAACAACGCATCACGTTTCCGATCGAAACTATCATGGCGGGCTTGCCGAATCTTCACTATACCCGTTCAATTTCACGTTACGGCTTATCGCAGGTTACCGTGGTTTTCAAAGACGGTACCGATGTTTATTTTGCACGCCAGCAAGTCAGTCAGCGCATTCAGGAAGCAAAAGGACGCTTGCCGCTGGGTATTGAGCCGATGATGGGGCCGATTTCCACAGGTCTTGGTGAAATTTTTATGTGGACAGTAGATGCCCAAGAAGGCGCAAAAAAACCGGATGGCACTGAATATACACCAACCGATCTGCGCGAAATTCAGGATTGGGTCATCAGGCCGCAGTTACGTATGGTCACAGGTGTCACAGAAATCAATACGGTGGGTGGTTACGTAAAACAATTTCATGTGGTGCCTTATCCCGAGAAAATGATTTCTTTCGGATTAACGCTGATGGATCTGGTCAGTGCGCTGGAGCGGAATAATCTGAATGTGGGAGCGGGTTATATTGAAAAAAGCGGTGAGCAATATCTGGTTCGCTTGCCAGGGCAAATGGCTAACCTGGGAGAGATTGGCAATATTATTCTGGGTTCGAGGCAAGGAACGCCCATTCGTGTCAAAGATGTTGCCGATGTTCTGATTGGCAAGGAATTACGCACCGGTGCGGCCACCCAGAATGGCAAAGAAGTCGTGCTGGGAACCGCGCATATGCTGATTGGAGAGAATAGCCGGCTCGTTTCTCAAGCCGCTGCCAAGAAATTAGAAGAAATCAATCGTAATTTGCCGGAAGGCATCGTGGCAACGCCGGTTTACGATCGCACTACGCTGGTGGAAAAAACCATTCATACCGTTGCGACCAATTTGCTCGAAGGCGCTGCCTTAGTGGTCGTGGTATTGCTGCTGTTTTTGGGTAATTTGCGTGCTGCGTTGATTGCAGCTTGCGTAATTCCGCTGTCGATGCTGTTTACCTTCACCGGCATGGTGGCCAATCATGTGAGTGCCAATCTAATGAGTTTGGGGGCGATCGACTTTGGCATTATTGTGGATGGCGCGATTGTCATCGTTGAGAACAGTATCCGCCGATTGGCGCATGAGCAAATGCGGCTCGGGCGAGAATTGACGCTAACCGAGCGCCTTGAGCTGGTGTTTGATGCATCCAGGGAAGCTCGCCGGGTATTGATTTATGGCGAGCTGATCATCATTATCGTTTACCTGCCTATTTTTGCCTTAACAGGCGTAGAAGGAAAAATGTTCCACCCCATGGCGCTGACGGTAGTGACCGCGCTCGTTGGCGCCATGATTCTGTCTCTTACTTTTGTTCCGGCAGCGATTGCCTTCTTTTTATCCGGTAAAGTGAAGGAAACCGAAAGCCCGGTAATGGAATGGGCCAAAAAAGCCTATCTGCCGATGTTGACTGCGACCATGAGAAATCGGGAGCTCACGGTCACGATTGCAATCGTGATTGTCATTTTGTCGAGTTTGTTGACGACGCGCGTGGGTAGCGAATTCGTGCCCAGTCTTAACGAAGGGGATATTGCATTGCACGCTATCCGTATTCCGGGAACCAGCCTGACCACGGCTATTGAAATGCAGAATGAATTGGAAGAAACGATCAAGAAATTTCCCGAAGTCGATCGAGTATTCTCCAAAATTGGCACGGCTGAGATCGCAACCGATCCCATGCCGCCCAGTGTCGCCGATATTTTTATCATCCTAAAACCGCAATCGGAATGGACAGGGCCGCATCGTACTAAACCAGAGTTGATTGCTGCGATGGAGCAAGCTGTGAGGAAGGTTCCGGGTAATAACTATGAATTCACCCAACCAATACAAATGCGTTTCAATGAACTCCTTTCAGGGGTGCGCGCGGATGTGGCCGTTAAGGTGTTTGGCGATGATATGGATACTTTATTGACTTTAGGCGAAGAGATAGAAAAATTGCTTGCATCCGTACCAGGTGCTGCCGATGTCAGAACCGAGCAGATTACCGGCTTGCCGGTGCTTTCCATCCAGATGGATCGCGCCAAAATGGCGCGCTATGGTCTGAATGGCCGTGATGTTCAGGATGTGGTAGCCATGTCAGTGGGTGGAAGAAGTACGGGAATGATCTTTGAAGGTGACCGGCGCTTTGATCTTCAAATACGCTTGCCGGAGCATTTGCGGTCTGATATCGAAGCGTTGAAGCGTTTGCCTATCAGCATCCCAGTGCAGAACGCAGGCGCGGTGGCGAATGCTCCCCAGGCTCAGCAAATGCTTGCGCCGGGCGTGCCTGTTTTTGTCACGCTGGGAGAGGTTGCCAATTTTGAGATTACTCAAGGCCCTAATCAGGTCAGTCGTGAAAATGGCAAACGCAGGATCGTGATTACCGCCAATGTGCGTGGCCGTGATCTCGGTTCATTCGTCAATGAGGCGGAGCAATTGATCGCAGCAAAGATCCGTATTCCACCGGGATACTGGACAATTTGGGGAGGGCAGTTTGAGCAAATGATTTCGGCGGCTAACCGCCTTAAGATTGTGATCCCGTTCGCTCTCACATTGATTTTTATATTGCTGTACACGATGTTTGGCAATTTCCGCGATGGATTTCTGATGTTTACCGGTGTTCCATTCGCACTGACTGGCGGGATAATGGCGCTATGGCTGCGCGACATTCCATTATCCATCTCAGCCGGAGTAGGGTTTATTGCGCTGTCTGGCGTGGCGGTGTTGAATGGTCTGGTTATGCTGGCATTTATACGTGGTTTAAGAGAGCAGGGAATGTCTTTGGATGACGCCATTCAAACCGGCGCACTGACCCGGCTCCGCCCAGTGCTGATGACCGCGTTGGTAGCTTCGATCGGGTTTTTGCCTATGGCACTGGCAACAGGTACCGGTGCAGAAGTGCAAAGACCCCTGGCAACGGTTGTGATTGGGGGGATTCTATCGTCAACGGCATTAACTTTGCTGGTGCTGCCGGTGTTATATCGGATTACTCATAGGGAGAATTCAAAGGGCGCTTGAAATCCGGGTTTTTGCCCGACCGTGGGGCCGGGCGCTAATTTTTTTCTTACAACAAGAAAACAGTCGCCAAACTGAGGAAAATAAAGAATCCGCCGCTGTCTGTTACGGCAGTGATCATCACGCTGGAACCCAGCGCCGGGTCGCGTCCGAATTTGCGCAAGGTGAGTGGAATGAGTACGCCTAACAGGGCGGCCAGCAGTAGGTTGAGTATCATGGCCATGGTCATGACCAAACCCAGATCCGCATTTTTGTAGATAGCGAAGGTCAGCAGGCCGATAACGGTGCCCCAGATCAGGCCATTGACCAGGCTGACGCCGATTTCTTTGGTGATTAATTTCCAGGCACTGCTGGTGTTGATTTGATCCAGCGCTAAAGCGCGCACGATCATGGTAATGGTTTGGTTACCGGAATTGCCGCCAATGCCCGCGATAATCGGCATCAATGTTGCGAGCGCAACCAGTTTTTCAATGGAATCTTCAAATACGCCAATGACGCGGGAAGCGATAAAAGCGGTGACCATATTGATGGCCAACCAGACCCAGCGGTTTTTAACGCTTTTTAATACCGGAGCAAACAAATCCTCCTCTTCACTCAAACCCGCTAAATTCAGGGCTTCGTTCTCTGCTTTTGCGCGGATAAAGTCGATTACGGTGTTGACGGTGACACGGCCGAGTAATTTGTCATCATCATCAACCACGGATGCCGAAACCAGGTCATAGCGTTCAAAAGCATTGGCCGCCTGTTGAGCGACATCATCCGGACGCAGCTTGATGATTTCTTTGGCCATCACTTCGGCTACCAGGATATCCGGGTCGCTAACCAATAATCGGTTGATCAGTAATACGCCTTTTAATTGTTCATTCCTGTCAACAACGAAAAGTTGATCGGTATGATCCGGCATTTCATCGAGCCGGCGCAAATAGCGTAGCACCACTTCCAGACGCACATCCTCACGGATAGTGATGACGTCAAAATCCATCAGCGCGCCTACCGAGTCTTCCGCATAAGACATGGCTGCGCGCAGTTGCTCACGTTCTTCGATCGGTAACGATCGAAACACATCATCCATCACATTCTGTGGCAAATCAGGCGCAAGATCGGCAATTTCGTCGGCATCCAAATACTCAGTAGCCGCAATCAGCTCATGGTTGCCCATATCAGTGATTAGTGTTTCCCGCACCGCATCGGAAGTTTCTAACAGAATCTCACCATCGTGCTCGGATCTGATCATGCTCCAAATGAGCAGGCGATCATTCAGTGGTAAAGCTTCCAGAATATGCGCGATATCAGCGGGGTGGAGCGAATCTAACAGTGCTTGTAATTCAGCCAGATTCTGTTTCTGGACGGAGGAATTGGTTAACGTGTTATCAGGTGAGTCCTGTAAATGGACCAGACCCTCCACCAGTTTGTATTTGCGCAATAAATACGTGATTTGACTGAGTGGCGTGGGTGAATCTTCGTTGTCATTATTATTGTTTTCGACCATAACGGATTCTACGAAACAAGTTGGCTTGAATAATTTTAGGTAGGCTTAGCATACTTACTTATACGCTGAGCAGTTTGCAGTTTGATGACTGCGAGACACCGCTCAGGATTTATCGATACTATAAAATTATTGGGTGGATCACAAGGTAATTCAGGCAGCTTGAGGAAATATGTGCAGAATCTGTTGTAATGATCTGCTTTTAATACGAAAGGCAGCTCTTATTGCGGATTTGAATTCAAATCTTTGTTTTCAGCAAAGCGATAACGGGTTTGGTTTGAGGTCTGACGCCACGCCATAAGAAGAAGGATTCAGCGGCTTGTTCAACCAGCATGCCGATACCATCTGCTAAATGGCGTACGCCATTGTCATAGGCAAATTTGAGGAAACGAGTGGGTTCATGGCCATACATCATGTCGTAAGTGAGGGCGTTGTTGGCAAAGACATGGGCGGGCAAATCCGGCAGGGCATCATGCAAGCTGGCAGAAGTGGCGTTGATGATGATGTCAAATTGCTGATCTGAGAAGCTTGTGAAATCACCCGCAACGGTGTTTCCATGAACCATAAATTGTCGTTGCAAAGCTTCCGCCTTTTGTCGGGTTCGGTTGGCAATGGACAGGATAGAAGGTTTTTGTTGCAGTAATGGCAGAATCACGCCGCGAGCAGCGCCACCTGCACCCATGAGCAGGATACGCTTGTTTGCGATAGGGATGCCCAGATTGAGCTCAATATCGCGGACTAGTCCGGCACCGTCAGTGTTATCACCCAAAATTTCCTGATTTTCGAATTTAAGCGTGTTGACTGCTTGTGCAATGGTTGCTCGCTCGGTTAGGCGTGTTGCCAGTTGATAAGCTTCCAGTTTGAAAGGGACAGTGACATTCAGTCCTTTGCCGCCTTGTTGACGGAAATGAGTGACGGTCGTCTGGAATCCATCCAGGGGTGCCAGGATGGCATCATATTGCATGAATTGCTGGGTTTGCTGTGCAAAGGCGGCGTGAATCAGCGGCGACTTGCTGTGCGAAATGGGATTGCCGATGACAGCGTAAGAATCAAGCATGGATAGAGAGCTTTTGGGTTAGATTTAAACAATAGCAATAGTCTTTAGGAGCCATTATTGGCTTAGCAGGGTATCCGAAGGCGCAAAAACCCAGGTGCGAGTGATGTGCAAAACATCAGTGTCTTGACTAATATCCGGCGGGAAGGGTGCAAATCCGTTTTGACCCGAGAGTTTGACGATATTGATAGCGGCTTGATCGAGAATTTTCTCACCAGACGAACGATTGATTTCAATGGCTTCGAGACTACCATCCGCGCGGATGCTGACAGTGAGTTGCAGATTGCCGTACAGCTTGCCTTTTCTGGCTGCTTCAGGGTAATTCAGATTGCCGATACGTTCGACCTTGATGCGCCAATCTTCCACATATCGAGCAAAGCGAAATTCTTTGGTGCGCGCACCCACAAATTTTCTTTTAGGGCGTTTTTGGTAATCGTCATGATCTTGGTCGACCTGCGCTCTCAAACGGGCAATATCAAGACTGCGTTGCAGTAGCTCGGTGGCATCCGCAGTGATTGGCTGATTCTCGGTTTCAGTTTCAATTTGAGGAGGCGTATTTAGTTGCGGGATGAGTTTTGTATCCTCTACAGCAGTCATCAGTTTTTTGGCTTCTTGTTCCAGTTGCTTAACTTTTTGGTGCGCAGCACGGTTATCAGTTGCGGGTTTATTTCTGGGCAATACCGGAAAGGGTGTTTTTGCGCGACGATCTTCATCAGTATTGCCGCCGCCGTCTAAATTCTCTTGTGCAAGTAATTCGGTTTTTGCCGGTTTTGTTGGGGTTTTGTTATTTACCAGCACCACTTCAAGCGAGTTGGCAATTTTGTCAAAATTTGGTTTTGGAAATTCAAAAGTGACACCAAAAAACAGGATGATGTGTAAAAGCAGGGAAAATCCCATCGCTATCAATAAGCGATGGTTCTGAGAATATGGATGATCACTACGGACTGCCGTTTGTGTTGTTTCGGAGGTATGAGTATTAACAGCCAAAGGATCAAACCTTGAAAATTAGATATAAATTGCTTATTACCATTGCGTTATTGTAGGCAACAAATTTTTGATTGTCACACAATTCATCAGCCAATTCACATTATGCATCCAGTTTTTGCAGAAATTCAGCATGTAAGCTACGCTCAAACAAATCTATTTCAGATAATTTCAATTTGACGTAAGCGCCTGGCGGTATTTCCGGTAGTGAAGGCACTCTGGTGACCAGTGGAATATGATCGAATTTGACTAAGTTTTCTTTGATGACCTGTGCATGAGTGACTTGAACGTTGTCCTGCAATAGCCAGCGCAAACACCAATAACGCTCCATTGACCGCTGAAATTCGCTGTAGATGCTGTGTGCAGCTTCAAAGTCTCTCATTGCAATTAAAAGATCGTTGCTTTCCTTTGTGTAGGGAGGTGCTTCGTTGCGCAGTAACGCAATGATTTGTCGCTGATTCATCAAATCGACATAGCGCCTCATAGGGGAACTGCTCCAGGCGTATTGCGAGACCCCTAATCCTTGATGAGGAGCCGGTGAAGTGCTCATTTTGACTTTTCCATTGGCTTGACTGCGAAATATGCCGGTGATGTTGGCATCGGTGAGTTGCTTGCCCCACTCGGTATTGACAAAAATCATCAGCTCGGACACTACTTTGTCAATGGGTGATCCCCTGCGACGCTCGCTGATGGTGACGCGATCATTATTGATTTCAAAACTGTAGTCGATTTTGTCATTGTTGCTGTCGCTGGCTTTGCCACGCTGATTCTCCATTTTGCAGCAGAATTGCCATAATAAACGCAATTCTTTACTAAAAGTATGTTCGAAATTACCTTTGTTTAATGAAGTTTCATTAAAATGTTGTTCCAATATATTGTGACGCAAATTGGCGGCGATTTTTATTTTTTCTACCCGGCTTTGCGTACCGATGACAGTGAAATCATCCGACACATCAAGATACAAGGAAACTGCTGGACATAATTTATTTTCAGCGAGCGTGAAGTGATTAATGGTTGTATCCGGCAGCATAGTGATTTTGTTGCCGGGCAAATAAACTGTCGATAAGCGCGCTGACGCTATTTTGTCTAAATCCGATTCTGGATGAATGCCCAACGCGGGTGCCGCAATATGAATGCCAATGCGAAAGCTACCCAGCGACAGAGGGGTAACTGAGAAAGCATCATCGATTTCCGTCGTTGAAGCATCGTCAATGCTGAATGCCATGACATCAGCGATAGGTAGATCAGGCAAGTCAATGGGTGCTTGTTGTGCGCTCAGTTCACCAAAATCGATGCCTGTAGGAAAATGCTCCCAGATAAATTGATTGAAATGGTAATCATGCGACGAAGGGATGGCTCCACAGTTTTCCAGTAACCGTGCAACAGTGAGTTTTTTTTCCGTGCAGGCAGCTTCGAGAGCTTTCCACTCAATAGTACTTTTATCCGGTTTATAGAGTAAATTAGGAATGAGCGGTTTGAAAGTGTCGGGTAGAATAAAATCGTTTAATTGCTGTAGATAGCGCGCTTGTTGCTCCGCTTGCAGGCGCTTTTTCTCTTGACTCGCCAAAGCGGCTTTCAGTGCGTCCGGCGGTGCTGCTTTATAATGCCCATGCCCTTTTTTATAAAAGTACATGGGCGCATTCTGGAGTAGCAACAATGTAGCAGCAGCTTCAACGGGGCTGGGTGTATGACCGAAGTAATCTGCTGCCAGCGTATCGCTCGCAAATTCTACGTCAGTTGGACAGCATTCCCAGAGAAAGTCTGGATCCAATTCATCGACGATTTTTTGTACATGCTGCATGAATTCGGACAGAGGCGGCGTGTCAAATCGGAACAGTACGGAAGATGCTTTGATCTTCGAACGTTTGCCATGCACAGCCTCAATTTGCAAAGAGGTGTTGTTGTCAGCAAGAATAGCGCCTACTTTAAAGGAGCCAGCCTCTTCATAAAAAACATTCATAAGATTGTTTTTATAATTACAGTAGAGTAGTTAGAACAGAATTGCTGCATGGTGAGAGATATCGCTGTCATCGGGAAAATTAAAGGCTGCAACATACAATTCAAAAATTTGTTTTGTAAGATATAAAGCCTAACAATTTTGCATTATATACGAGACATTTAACAAACATGAAAAACGGTAGACAATTAAGGTTAAGAATAGTGCCTCAAATTTTTTGAGGTTTCCGTCAACAATCAACGAAACCGGGTCAATGGACTTTTTGCATGATCAGCTGGAAGACGGCCGCAGCTTTCGACTATTGAATATACTGGATGACTGCAATCGTGAAGGGTTGGGTATTGAAGTGGATTTTTCCATACCAGCAGAATGGGTCATACGTATGCTGAACCACCTGATCGAATGGCGCGGCAAGCCTACCGGACGCTGTCTGAATACATCAGTGACACAATAGCTGCCTAGGCGGTAAAGAATGGAATACAACTGGAATTCATTTAATCAGGTAAATCTCAGCAAAATGCTTACATTGAACGTTACAACAGAACCGTGCGTTATGACTGGTTAAGTCAGCACTGCTTTGAATCAATTGCTGAAGTTCAGGACTATGCAACAAAATGGTTGTGGACCTATAATCACCAACGGCCTAACACGGCCATTGGGGGAATAGCACCAAAACAAAAGCTTGCTCAATTAGCACGCTGACCTCTACTTTTAACTTCGGCTAATAATGGGGGGATTACCCATGCACCAGGTAAAGATGTTAGCAAAATACAAAAGGAGTTTGATCATGCAGGGCAGTATGCAGACGTTGAGTTGACTGCATCAAACTTTTAAATTCATTGATTTAATTGGAATGAGAAATGTTGATAAAACTCTATTGCTGATGAGCGATGAGGTAAGCTTCGATAAATTAATCGTCACGATGTTTTTGTAGGAATGATTGGATAGTACTTTTCAATTCGGAACTTGGCAATGATGCTGCTAATTGGCTTAAACATTCTTTTCCGGTTTTACTCAATTTTATTTCTTTCTTAATATATCCTTTATCTATCAGTGGTTTTGTGTTTTTTGTAAAGTAATGTGCTTGCACCAAAATATGAATTGAAGTAACTTCCCATTCCAACTCTTGTAGTTTCAGTAATAGTGACGGGGAAATTTGCTTAAGTTTTGTAGCGATAGCACCGTTCTCAGCCCATATCGTTAGCCTGCCATTGGAGATTCGACTCAAATGGCAGTGTTGTGCCAAATGTGATGGAATAAATTTAAAGAATATTATTTGATTGCTATGTATTTGGTGCGCTATAGAGAATAGGTTCTCGTACTCGGGGGTTTTGCCGAGCAGATTAAGATAAGAATTAACTTTATAAGAGGTCATGGCTATTTATGATATCCAATGAATACAAAATATGAATATTATTTTTATTTCTAATAAATCAGAACGAGCGAAAAAACTTACATTAACACGCGTACACATTACCTTATTAATGGGTTTGTTTCTATTAGTTACTCTAATTTTAGCTTTGAGTTTGAATTATTGGTCACTTCGTTATGCTGATCGAATTGATATGCCAGTTTTAAGAGCGGTATTAGTGAGTCCTCAAGAGGAGAAGCATCAAAAAGTTCAAACGCATCTGCAGGATAATCTCAATGTCATGGCAAGTAAGTTGGGACAAATGCAAGCGCAATTGTTACGGTTGGATGCATTAGGAGAGCGATTGGCAGAATCTTCTGGTATTAAATCGCGAGATTTTTTGTTTAACGAAGTACCGGGACAAGGTGGTGCACGTCCTGAATTGTTATCCGAAGAATTAACTTTTGGTGAGTTTAATCATAGACTCCAAGCATTATCAAATATGTTGGATGAAAGAACGGATAAATTAGGCGCATTAGATTCTTTATTGCGTCATGACAGATTGTCAAAATATGTATTGCCTTCGGAGATGCCGATTGAAACGAATTGGTATTCATCTGGATATGGTTACCGGATTGATCCTTTTACGGGAAAAAAAGCATTTCATGAAGGAGTGGATTTTTCAGCAGAAGTTGGAACACCCATCAAAGCTTCAGCTGGTGGTGTAGTAGTGTATTCGGATCGTCATCCTGAATATGGTAATATGATCGAAATTGATCATGGTGATGATTTGATCAGTCGCTATGCGCATGCATCTAAGCGTTTGGTGAAACTTGGGCAGGTTGTGTTGCAAGGACAGAAAATTGCAGAAGTTGGTAATACCGGACGTTCGACGGGAGCGCATCTGCATTTTGAGATCAGACATAAAGATAGACCCCTTAATCCATCCAAATTTTTGAAGAAACCGGGTTAAATTGAATTATAAAAGAATAATTGATTATTCATGAATGAATATTTATTGTTAAGAGTACTTCGTTTCAATGTTGTTTCTTTTGAGCTGGGATTAGTTTCCAACAATGATTCTCAATTGGATCTAAGAAATTTTTGTTCGTCTAATTGCTCAATTAAAATTGATAGTGCCTTGAATTTTTTGTGGGGGCGAGATAGGAATCTCTCCCCTTTGTTTTTTTAAACAGAATTTTTAGAGATTTTATGCTAAGTAATCTACTTAAGAAAATTTTCGGAAGCCGTAATGATCGGATGGTCAAGCAGTATTCTCAAAAGGTGCGAAGTATTAATGAGATGGAATCGATTATCGCAGGATTGTCTGATGTTGAATTGCGTGCAAAAACGAATGAATTCAAATTGCGTATTCAGAATGGAGAGACATTAGATGCATTATTGCCGGAAGCTTTTGCTGTAGTGCGCGAGGCTGGCAAACGGATCCTGGAAATGCGCCATTTCGATGTACAGCTTATTGGCGGTATGGTATTGCACGATGGAAAAATTTCCGAAATGCGTACAGGTGAAGGTAAAACCCTCATGGCGACTTTGCCTGCCTATTTGAATGCATTATCAGGTAATGGTGTGCATGTAGTAACTGTCAATGACTACTTGGCAAAGCGAGATGCTGATTGGATGGGGAAAATCTATCATTTTCTCGGAATTAGCGTGGGTGTGATTTATTCGCAAATGCCCCATGGTGATAAGCAAGCAGCATATGCAGCTGATATTACTTATGGCACCAATAATGAGTATGGTTTTGATTATTTGCGTGACAATATGGTGACGCATTCTTCTGAACGAGTGCAGCGCTCACTTAATTTTGCGATAGTTGATGAGGTGGATTCAATTCTCATTGATGAAGCGCGTACTCCACTGATTATTTCCGGTCAAGCTGAAGGAGATACAGAAATATATGTCCGTATTAATGAATTGATTCCGAAATTGGTGCGCCAGGAAACGGAAGATAGTCCTGGCGACTATAGCGTTGATGAGAAATCCCATCAAGTTACACTCAGTGAGGCGGGATTTGAACATGCTGAGCAGTTATTGACAGGTGCTGGCTTACTGAAATCTGGATCCAGTCTTTATGATCCAACCAATATTAATTTAATTCACCATTTGAATGCAGGTTTGCGAGCACATAGCTTGTATTTTCTGGATCAGCACTATGTTGTTCAAGATGGTGAAGTGGTTATCGTGGATGAATTTACTGGACGTTTGATGGCTGGTCGACGTTGGTCTGATGGTTTACATCAAGCGGTAGAGGCTAAAGAAGGTGTTGTTATTCAAAAAGAAAATCAAACATTAGCTGCCATTACTTTTCAGAATTATTTCCGCATGTATCAGAAACTATCTGGTATGACCGGAACAGCTGATACTGAAGCAGCCGAATTCCAGCAAATTTATGGATTGGAAACAGTGATAATTCCAACTCATCGCCCAATGATACGTGATGATCGTATGGATCAAGTGTTTCGTACCACGAAAGAAAAGAATGAAGCTATTGTTCAGGGTGTTAAAGAATGTTATGAACGTGGGCAGCCCGTTCTGGTAGGAACGACATCTATTGAGAATAATGAGTTGTTATCTAAATTACTTAATCGCGAGAAATTACCTCATCAAGTTTTAAATGCAAAACAGCATGCGAGCGAAGCGAATATCGTTGTGCAAGCTGGTCGACCCAAAATGATTACTATCGCCACCAATATGGCGGGTAGAGGAACTGATATTGTATTGGGTGGTAATCCTGAGCCAGAAGTAGAGCGCATACAGTATGACGAAAAGCTAAATCAAGAAGAAAAGGAAAGGCGAATCACTGAAGTGTATGCAAAATGGAAAGTGAGTCATGAAGAAGTTTTAAGTAAAGGCGGATTGCATATTATTGGCACTGAACGACATGAATCAAGACGTGTGGATAATCAGTTGCGTGGACGCTCTGGTAGGCAAGGCGATCCCGGTTCCAGCAGATTCTATCTTTCATTAGAAGATCCGTTGCTACGTATTTTTGCATCTGATCGAGTCGCCAATATCATGACTCGCCTTAAAATGCCTGAAGGTGAAGCAATTGAACATCCATGGGTGACACGTGCTATTGAAAATGCGCAACGTAAGGTAGAAGCAAGAAATTTTGATATGCGCAAACAATTGCTGGAATATGATGATGTGGCTAATGATCAGCGCCATGTTATTTATCAGCAACGTAATGAGTTATTGGAAGCAGAGCATGATATTTCGGAAACGATAGTGGCAATACGTGAAAGTGTTCTGAGTAGCCTATTCAGTTTGTATATTCCACCACAAAGCGTTGAAGAGCAGTGGGATGTGGTTGGTTTGGAGAAAGCGCTCGCGGCAGAATTTCAATTACATTTTCCCTTGCAAAAATGGTTGGAGCAAGAGCCAGATTTGCATGAGGAGAATTTGTTTGGCCGAATTTTTGAACTTGCTAATAAGCAATATCAAGTGAAGGTTGATAAAGTCGGTATTGAAATTATGCATCAATATGAGCGTGCAGTAATGTTGCAAAGCCTTGATTCGCATTGGAGGGAGCATTTGGCAGCATTAGATCATCTGCGCCAAGGCATACATTTGCGTGGTTATGCACAGAAGAATCCTAAACAGGAATATAAACGGGAAGCTTTTGATCTATTTACTAATATGCTTGAGGAAGTCAAGAGCGAAGTTACAATGATATTGCTTGCTGTGCAAATAAGGGATGAACAGCAAGTAGAGGCTGTAACAGAAACTCTAAAATCACCAGAGAACATACAACTTCATCATGAAACTTATGGTGAATTGTTTGATGAAGAGCATGCAAAACATTCAGATGAAAAAGTACAGCCATTTGTCCGTCAAAATGACAAAGTTGGTCGTAATGAACCTTGTCCATGTGGATCAGGTAAGAAATATAAACAATGTCATGGAAAGATTAAATAGTAATCTAAAGATTGATATATTTTGGGAGGGTCGGAAAAATAATTCTGTTATTGATTTTTTCGAGTTTAAAATTTCATAGACTTCTTTAAAGTTATTCTCCCTAATCCTGTAACGGTTATGATATAATTTTTCCTTTTATAATTTAAGCTCTAAAAATGTCTTAACAAAATTGACATGGAATAAAGTAAATTTGCAGTTTTATTGATAGTTGTACATGAAAAATATTACTGATGGAATAGTTGAATATGGCAGATAGCTTCAGCAACAATGATGAAATGAGTGGCAGGAGAAAATTTTTGGTCGCTGCGACTTCTGTGGCAGGGGGCATTGCGGGTGCAGCGATAGCAACGCCATTTCTATTAAGCATGATGCCTAGTGAGCGAGCGAAAGCAGCTGGTGCACCTGTGGAAGTTGATATATCAAAGCTTGAACCAGGAATGCTATTGATGGTTGAATGGCGAGGAAAAGTTGTGTGGGTTTTAAATAGAACTCCAGAAATGTTGGAGACACTTGTGAAAGTGGAAGGCGAATTAGCCGATCCTAACTCGGAAAAAAAACAACAGCCAGAATACGCAAAAAATCGTACACGATCAATTAAGCCTCAGATTCTTGTAACAGAAGGGGTATGTACGCACTTGGGATGTTCTCCAGTATTTAGAAAAGAAATTGCACCTGCAGATTTGGGTCCTGATTGGATGGGAGGTTTTTTCTGTCCTTGTCATGGCTCCAAATTTGACTTGGCTGGGCGAGTGTATAAGAGTGTGCCAGCACCATCTAATATGGTTGTTCCTCCACATACATATTTAAGTGATGATCGTCTTTTAATTGGATCTGAAAGTGAGGGATCTGCGTAAATGAGTAAGCAAAATTCAATGATTGAATGGATTGATAAACGTTTTCCATTAACATCTAATTGGAAAGCTCATCTTTCCGAGTATTATGCACCAAAGAATTTTAATTTCTGGTATTACTTTGGTTCTTTGGCATTATTAGTACTGGTTAATCAGTTGATTACTGGTATTTTTCTGACTATGAATTACAAGCCAGATGCTAGTATGGCATTTGCTTCAGTTGAATATATTATGCGTGATGTTGATTATGGCTGGCTGATACGCTATATGCATTCTACTGGTGCTTCAATGTTTTTTGTCGTTGTCTATCTGCATATGTTTCGTGGAATGATGTACGGTTCTTACCGTAAACCGCGTGAGCTTCTGTGGTTAGTTGGAATGGCAATATTTTTTGTACTGATGAGTTTGGCTTTTACTGGATATATCTTACCTTGGGGACAAATGTCTTACTGGGGAGCTCAAGTGATTGTGAGTATGTTTGGTGCAATTCCAGTTGTTGGAGAAACACTTCAGCAATGGTTGTTGGGAGATTTTACACTTTCAGACGCAGCTCTTAATCGTTTTTTTGCATATCATGTAGTAACTCTGCCCGTACTATTAGTGACATTGGTTTTTGTTCACGTTTTGGCATTGCACGAAGTGGGATCAAATAATCCAGATGGTATCGAAATCAAATCGAACAAAAATCCAAAAACAAATATACCTGTTGATGGTATACCATTTCACCCTTATTATTCTGTTAAAGACATTGTTGGTGTCGTAGTGTTTCTAATTGTTTTTTGTGGAATTATTTTCTTTGCTCCAGAAATGGGAGGGTATTTCTTAGAATATAATAATTTTATACCTGCAAATACCTTGCAAACACCTGATCATATAGCCCCTGTTTGGTATTTTACACCTTATTATTCTATGCTTCGTGCTGTAACTGTTAATTTTCTTTGGATAGATGCGAAGTTATGGGGAGTTATATTAATGGCGGGATCGGTAGTTATATTTTGCTTTCTACCATGGCTAGATAGAAGTCCAGTTAAGTCTATTCGATATAAGGGGCCGTATTTCAAAATTGCATTAACACTCTTCGTGATAAGCTTTTTTGTCCTAGGATGGCTTGGAACAAAATCTCCAACTCCTTTATATACTTTATTAGCGCAAATCTTTACAGTTATTTATTTTGCATTCTTTATTTTAATGCCGTGGTACAGCAAGATAGATAAAACAAAACCTGAGCCAAAAAGAGTTAAAGAGTGAAAAAATGAAGAAATTAACGATAGTTATATTTATCTTGTGCATGGTTCCATTTGGTGTTTTTGCCGCAGAGTCAGGTGTTGAGCTAGACAAAGCTCCAATTAATACAACTGATAATGCTTCGCTGCAACGTGGTGCAGAAAGCTTTGTGAATTATTGTTTGACATGTCATGGTGCTAGTTACATGCGCTATAACCGTCATCGGGATATAGGATTTAGTAATGAACAAATTCTTGATAGATTGGTTCATACTGGACAGAAAGTGGGTGACTTAATGCAATCGGCAATGCGTAAAAAAGAAGGAGAGGAATGGTTTGGTGTTGTTCCTCCCGATCTTTCTGTTATTGCGCGATCACGAGGAGCTGATTGGCTTTATTCCTATTTAAGAGCATTTTATCGCGATGACTCAACTGTAACTGGATGGAATAATCTCGTATTTGATCGTGCTGCGATGCCGCATGTGTTATATCAATTACAAGGTGAGCAGAGATTAATAACTAAATCAAGTGATACAGGAGAACAAAAGAGTTTGCTGATAGATAAAGCAGGAAGTATGACTGTTGCTGATTATGATAAATTTGTGGGAGATTTAGTTAATTATTTGGTTTACTTAGGAGAGCCTCACGCAAATAATCGGAAGAATATTGGTTTAATGGTAATAGCTTTCTTATTTGGTATGCTAGTATTATCGTATGCCTTAAAAAGAGAATACTGGAAAGATATTCACTGATACTACCAAACTAATTAAAGCATAACTCTGGTAATTAAATCATAGAATAGAAGTTATGATGATATTGTATTCAACAATTACCTGTCCATATAGTCATCGATGTAGAATTGTTTTGCACGAGAAAGATATGGATTTTCAGGTAATTGATGTAGATCCAAATAGTAAGTCGGAAGATTTGGCTGTAATGAGTCCATATGGGAAAGCCCCTGTTCTTGTAGAGCGTGATCTTGTGTTGTATGAATCAAATATCATTAATGAATATATAGATGATCGATTCCCTCATCCACAATTGATGCCGGCAGATCCAGTTATGAGAGCTCGTGCAAGATTATTGCTGTATCGTTTTGAACAAGAATTGTTTTGTCATTTAAATACTTTCGATAGTTTAGATCAGAAAGCTATGGATAAGGCGCGCGCAATAATAACAGACAATCTGACATTAATATCACCTATATTTGAAAAACAGAAATTTATGTTGGGTGACGAATTTTCAATGCTAGATGTAGCGATAGCACCATTATTATGGCGACTTGAGCATTACGAGATTCGACTTCCTAAGCAAGCAGCAGCTTTACTGAAGTACTCAGAGAGGTTGTTTAGTCGCCCCTTATTTATTGATGCATTGTCAGCTTCCGAAAAAATGATGCGTAAATGAGCACTAACAGCATTAGTTCAACAAAACCATATTTAATTCGTTCAATTTATGAGTGGTGTATCGACAATGATTTAACTCCTTTTGTGTTTGTAAAAGTTAACTCAGAAATGGATATTCCAGCTGAATATGTGACGAATGGCGAAATAGTGTTTAATATAAGCAGTGATGCTGTGCGTGATTTATTAATTGATAACAAGTTAATTTGCTTCATTGCGAGGTTTAATGGGATTCCAAGAAAATTATTGATTCCAATCGATTCTGTCAAAGCTGTATTTGCAAGGGAAATAAATCAAGGCATTGAGTTTTCTGGTAATGAAGAAAAAGAACTGTTTAATGAAAATTATCAACATAAGAATCACGTTACATCAGATTCTTTAGAATGTCGGGAAAAAAGTTTAAGTAAAACCAAATTGAAGATAATTAAATAATATTAAACTGACTCTCGCTAAGATGCCGGCATAGCTCAGTTGGTAGAGCAGCTGATTTGTAATCAGAAGGTCCCGAGTTCGATTCTTGGTGTCGGCACCATAAAATCAATGGCTTGCAATTTACACGCAAGCCATTTTTGTTTCCGGGGTTACGCTGGGGTTACATTGCAGCAATCTAGCAA
>JAGOKN010000133.1 GCA_017994575.1 Nitrosomonas sp. | reverse complement strand
TTTGCCGGGTTCAATAAAATCCTCCTGTTCCCAGTTGTTTTATCGCTCCCAGCCAGATAGGGCAACTCCTTCGCTCCAGAACCATTACAGTCCCTTCTTCACTACTACGAGTTGCTCCGTCCCTGTACTCCGCATCGGTACTCTCACACTTGGAATGCTTTTCCTTGTGTTTCTCCCTTAGCATCGGAGCGACAGGTTCCCACGTTTCACACAAAAGCCTAGATCGCACTCTCGCCACCTCCCGGACTTATCCTACAGTAACGAAACCCCCGCAGTTTTGACATCATCTCCATGTTTCGACACGTCATCAGTGGTTCATTTTCATTCGACTTTGCGATCCATACCTGACCAAATCGAGTCCGGCCTTTTCCTAGCTTGCTCACTACCACGCCTCTTAAACGCAGCAGCAGTAGGTGGTTTGAAGCCTCCGCCTGTACGGCGACTCCGAGGGACCTACCCTCATCTCTTGTGCAGCATAGCTGCACGAGGGAATTTCACCCCCTGTGCGCCTTCGTGGCACACTTTCGTCGCCATGCAATAGTGCTTGTGCCTGAGTAACATCGTGAACACTCGCTGCCGTTCCGATCAGGGTGTGGACAAGCCCCGATTGCGCATCAACACCGATGTGCACCTTCATGCCGAAGTACCACTGCTTGCCTTTCCTGGTTTGATGCATTTCGGTATCGCGCGCTCGTTTCTTGTTCTTGGTCGAAGGAGGCGCTGCAATCAGCGTGGCATCAACAATCGTACCTTCGCGAAGAAATAGCCCGCGTTCAGCCAAGTGTGCATTGATTGCAGCGAAGATGGATTCAGTCAGATGATGCGCTTACAGCAAAGAGCGGAATTTCAGCAGGGTCGTCGCATCCGATGCCGCTTCTCGATTCATGTCAATACCAACAAAGCGGCGAATAGCTTGGCTGTCGTATACGGCATCCTCGTTGCCTTCATCCGAAAAACCAAAGCATTGCTGCACAATGTACATCCGTAGTATTCGCTCAAGACCAATCGGTGGATGGCCTCGCTTACCGCTAACCGGGTAGTGCGGGACGATAACATTCAGCAAAGAGAGCCAAGGCGCTATCGCTTCGATTTCGGACAAAAAGTGATCCCGTCGTGTTTGTTTCTTCTTTGCCGCATATTCCGAGTCAGAAAAGCTTGATTGCATCGCTCTATTTCATATTTATCAATAGGATGTATTTTATCAAACCTCAGTAAGTCAAGTTCAGGTCGATGTGATCGAATAGATCAGTGTTTCCCTAAGTTTTATTACCTATGCATTACCTGCGATGAGGCTCTTAGAATTTAGCAACTAACACCTTTTCTCTGAGAGAAAAAAATGATTTCTTATCTATATTGCACTTCTTCGATCCCTTTATCACTAAGTTCCTTGTAATCAAATAATTCTATTTCCAGATTAGATTAAATTTCAGGAAAAGAAACAGCTACAGAAACAATTATTCTGCAATAATTTATACATATGAATCAACATACTAAATCAAATTGACAAATATCAAATAAGCATATCAAATAATAGTTCGGCGTGGGAAAATATTACACATTTTATTGACATGGATTTTTTTTCCATGTATTGTTTATCTCGTGCCGTGCGGGAATAAATCACACGAACACACATTTTTAATTACAATAGCTATGAATCAATGAAAGATGTGATTGTTGCAGTGCTAGCATGTAATTCTGGTCGCCATGCTTATATTTCAAGCAAATCATCAAACAGCTTATTGGTAATTACATCTGATATCAATGATGGAAATCTATCATTACTGTTATGGCGTATTAAAATCAAGTGCAAAACAGCGAAAAATAGACTCATTATTAGTCATTTTGTAGAAAAAGATTAATAATAACATGTCTTTAACAGACTCGCATCTCAGGAAGTAGTCATACTTTTTAACTAAAGCTTAACTTCCTAAGATCCTTATATAAAAAGTATAGCTTTACCGCTGTTTTTGTCGCTTTAAAAATCCCAGAAATAAGCAATACTGTTGATTCGGTTAGATATTATTGAAGTATAGCTTTATTTAACTTACCAGTGCATCAGTTAGCTATTACCAAATAAGTCAAAATAAAGCTTATATATCATTTGACCGAATCAACTAGCGAAATCGTTTTGCAAATGAGAAAGCATGCTTTCTTTCAAGAACAGCACATTGATCGCTTCTAATCTAATAGGAATTTGGAAGAATGAAACTTAGCTTAAAAGGAGTCTTTATATGAAAATCACGAACACCTTACAATCCGGAATCAATCTTAATAATCTCTCTATTGCGATTAAACAAATACAAGCCTTTTTAATTGCATTGCTAGTTATCTTAAGCATGATATTGATTCCCTGGGAAGGAGCAAATGCTGCTCCTGTAACAGGTCCAATCAAATGGCATCCGGGTCATTACTATACGATTTTAAACCACGGTAGAGATAAATCCTGGTATATGGATCAGGTATATAAAGAACTCGCAGCAACACCGGCATTACGCGGAATACAAGTCCGTTTTTTATGGGCAGATATAGAAAAAACAGAGGGTGTTTATGATTTCAAAGTCATCGACCAATTGCTTGCTGGACTATCTTCACGTGGAAAACGCCTTGTCCTTCAAGTTCAAACAAAATCATTCAATCCTGACTGGAAACTTATACCTGATTACCTAAAAGCAACCCAATATGAAGGCGGTCAATTCCCTTTTAGTACCTACGGTACCAAAGTGCTCAAAGGATACAACATTAAATTATGGAACCCCGGAGTGCGCGATCGTCTGATAGCGTTATTTCGTGTATTGGGGAATCGCTACAATTCTCATCCAAACTTTGAAGCTATCGGCATGATAGAGTCTGCTTTGGGACAACCGATATCACCACTGACGAGTGCTCAGCAAGATGGCTTTTATACAAATATGCTGACAGTACACGAGCGGATGCGTGCGCAATTCCCCAATACCATGACAATTCAAGAAATGAACTATCCACGTGATATTCTCGAAAAATCTGTAGCCAAATTCAAGCAATTGGGGACAGCACTGGGATGTCCAGATACTGCAATAGAAGAGCCTGGACTAAATTTTGAGGGATCAAAATATTCACCAAAGGGGGTATATAAACATTACCCTGAGCTCTCTGGGATCATACCTTTGGCACCTACAGTAGAAAATATTAATTATGAAAGTACTCGAGTTGATGGAACAGGTCCTCAGCCCACCATTTCTGAATTAATTGCTTTTGCACGGGATCAATTAAAAGCAAATTATATTTTCTGGGTAAGAAATCCGGATCATTATCCACGAGTATTGGAGACACTTAATTATACTAAACAAAGAAGTACTCCATCGGGTGGATTAAATTCGGCTTGCCCCACCACTTTTGCTTCCTGCGTCAATTAGGGAAACGCTGATTAATTCGGCGAACGAGATGAAGCACGAGGCGCACGGAACGCAGCAACCGAGACATATCAGCATGATAGGCGAGGGAGCGAGTACCGCGCAACGAAGTGATTCGCTCGTACAGTCAATTAATCAGCGTTTCCTTAGAACTAGTGATATCAAGCATTCTTTAGCATACCCATTAGGTGAAATGCATATATTAAAAGATTTGTATTTCACCTAATAAATCGTCGTTGCTGAACAACTCAATTCTCAATGTCAATGGCGATTGATATGTGCTGTCAAAAATGGAATCCATCGGTTTAAGCGGCGAGCAGATTGGCACAGTATTGCTGCGTAAATTGTGCTGATGACAAATAGCCCAGCTTCTTCTGTTGTCACCGACAATGTAAAACTGAAACTGACTCACTACCGGCAAGGGCGAAGTATTCGCCATATTGCAAAAACCTTAGGAGTTTCACGTAACACGGTTCACCATTATTTAGAGCTATAGTCAAATCTGGTGTATAGAGAATCAAGCGGCATTCTGTTTTTGATCCTCTGCTTGTTTAATACCGTTAACAAATTTAACGCCATTGATTACATCTGCTAACAGATTATAGCCTCTTAAGCGGAACCATTTTTTCTGTGCTGTCTGCATAAGTTTGAACGCCATCGTCAATGTTGTTATACGGCTCCCACAATTTTTCGGTTTGGCAGTTCTTAGTCTGACAGTAGCGAATACAGACTCAATTGGATTGGGATTGGTGGTTCTGATGTGCTGCCAGTTCTCGGCAGGATAATCATAGAAAGCTAACATGGAAGCTTTGTCCTTGGCCAAGCAATCCATTGCGCCTGGATATTTCGGGCTGAATCGTTCGATACAGTCATCGAATGCTTTGTAAGCCTCTTCTCGGGTTTCTGCTTGCCAAATATCATGCAAGGCTTCTTTGACTTTGGGTTGCATGGCTTTGGGTAGTTTTTCCAATATATTGGCAGTCTTATGCACCCAGCAGCGCTGCTGATCGGTTTCTGGCCAGAGCTTCGTGACAGCTTTCCAGAATCCAAGTGAGCCATCACCGATAGCCAATTTAGGCGCCATCTTGAGACCACGCTGTTTCAAGTCAGTTAATACTTCCTCCCAGCTCGCAGCCGATTCACGGTAACCGTCAGATAATGCCAGCAATTCTTTGCGCCCCGTTTCATCGGAACCGATAATCACCAACAAACATAACCGGTCATCCATTCGGACATTACTGTAGACGCCATCAGCCCAAACATAAACGTAACGTTTCTTACTTAAATCACGTCGGCTCCATTTCTGGTAATCCTGCTCCCAGTCTTGCTTTAAACGGCTAATCGTGGCTGCCGATAGTCCCGTCGCATCCGCACCCAAAAGATGCTTCAGCGTCTCTGAAAAATATCCTGTTGAAATGCCCCTCAGGTAAAGCCAGGGTAAAAACTCATCAATATTCTTTGCACGCTTCAAGTAAGGCGGTACCAGGCTACTGGAGTTGGAGTTGGAGTTGCCCCCTTTGAACGGACACATTATGTTCTGTTTAAAGGAGAAGAAATATGACACAAAACTACAAACCTGCTTACCCACCGGAGTTTCGTCAGCAGATGGTGGAATTG
>JAGOKN010000050.1 GCA_017994575.1 Nitrosomonas sp. | reverse complement strand
AGGAGAAAAATACATATAATTCTTAAAAGTTATTGATTTTTCACATTATACCCTGCTAGATTACCATCCACTTCTTAAACCACTAATAGGGCATCCCCATGAACAAGACTGAACTGATTGACGCCATTGCAACTCGTTCTAAAACCACCAAAGCCCAAACAACTGCCATGCTGAACGAATTGCTTGAAGTTATTCAACAAACCATAGCAAGCGGCAACGATGTTCAGTTAGTGGGTTTTGGTACTTTTTCAGTGACAGAACGCGCAGGTCGTGAAGGCCGCAATCCAGCGACTGGTGTAACCATGACAATTCCTGCCAAAAAAATCGTTAAATTCAAGCCAGGTAAAACTCTGTCTGATGCTGCAGCTGGTGTAAAGTAAATCCATGCAGCTTAATCAGCAGGAATTAAACATACTGAAAAGAGAAATTATATGATCAGGTAAGTTTTGATTGGAAGGACCAGGGAATCATCAAGGTATAACAATTCCATGGGAAAGGTTATAGGAAGAAAATTATACTTTCGGTTCTGTTAATACCTACAGTTATTTTATCGACCATTCAAAATAAAATTTGAACGACTATTAATCTGTAGTAGCTCACACCTGATTTGACATTTTCAAATATTGGTCTCTATTCAATCGACATTGATTGGCTGGATTCGACCTAAACGGTCGTCTGGAGTAGATATACTTCCCCTCGTTCACTAGACTGATTGCATATCAATATCGTAGCTAATTTTTTTCATGACCAATGCAAGAAAGGAATCTGACGATGCCGTCGGATAAAAGAATTTGTGCAGCATGTGTCTTGGACGGGTATCTTAAAATGGAGATCGAAAAAAGCCCTGCCGTAGACCAAAAATGCGACTACTGCGAGACAGTTGGGCCAACCATCGACATGGCCAGTTTAGCGGATCGTTGCAATACCGTTATTGATGGCTTCTATGAGGCATCCGGTCTTCCCGATGCGGTTATTATCTACGACCGTACTCCCGAGGGTGAAGAACTGGCAGAAGTACTTGATCAGATCGTTAGCCCACAGCAGGGGGTGAGCGCTGATCTCGTTGAGTTGCTTACGGAAATGTGGTTCGCCTACAGCAGTCATGAGCATCGTTATGGCGAGGATCCGTGGTTCGTTGAGAAAACGAAATTCGCTGAGCCTCTGAGTGACACTTGGAATAAGATGGAACGAAGTCTTAGGCATGAGGCACGCTTCATCAATCCCGCAGCCGCGAGAATGCTGGAAAGTGTGTTTGGAACCATCCATGACGACAGAACCCAGGAAGGCAAGGTCGTTGTCGTGGAGTTGGGGCCGGATTGCGGAATTGATACTTTGTATCGAGCCCGTGTATTTCAGACGTTAGAAGCAATGGAGATCGCACTAAGCCATCCAGAGCGTCATATCGGTCCACCACCGTCTGGCATAGGCGCGGCCGGACGTATGAATGCCAAAGGGGTATCTGCCTTTTATGGTGCGACTGATAAAGACATCGCCATTTCCGAGGTACGCCCCCCGGTCGGTTGCCATGTGGTTGTAGGGGCATTCAAGCTGATCAGAACACTCCGACTTCTTGATCTTCACCAACTTGGCTCCATCACGCTCAAGCCGACTTCGAGTCCGTTTGATCCCGCCACCACAAAGGAAGCTTCCAGGCGCGATTTCCTGAAAACCCTCACGCAGAAAATAGTGATGCCGGTTATGCCCGAGTTGGCAGAGCAGGATTATCTAATCACACAGGCGATCGCTGACTTCCTCTCGACTCATCCTAAGCTTGAACTCGACGGAATTCTCTTTCCCTCGACCCAGAACACGGCGACTTCCCAAGATACATGCGGTCGCAACGTTATCTTATTCAACAAGGCATCGACGGTGCTGAACGCTGAAGAGCGTTTTGGTGGTGATACCAGCGTCAACTTGTTTGAGTATGACGAGGATTATCCCAGTGGCCGACTTGAGCCGGAAATTCAGACAAAGGAATACCCAAAGGATAAAGAGGATTACAACGCGTTTATGTGGATTGACCAAGACCTGATCAAGCCCACTCTCGAACTAGATCGCAACGCTATTGAAATCTATGAGGTGAGCGGGGTGGAGTACCAAACACACTGTCATCAGGTGAAGCAGCACATTAATGCGTCAGAAAACATGAAAAGCGTGCAGGACTTTTGATTTCATGGTCGATTTGCCCTGACTGTTCAGCAGCACCCAAGCCCAAGAAAGGTCTTTTTACGAACGTTCGCTCTTGGCCGGAAGCGATCATTTCAATGATGCCAATTGTCGGTATCTACTTAGTTCTATTTTTGAATAGGTCAGATTAAATCCAAAATTTTACTCATCAATAGTTCTGTACTACCTTGCTTGCCACCATTCCCAAGGTGGAGCTTGGTCAGCTTCTGGCACTAAAAATGACCTCAGTTCAGCAGTTCACTATCCGCCCATTCACAAGATTTTTTGATCACCACTAACCATACAATTTATTGCTCATAGCACTAACAGCTATTTTTGCCGTTAACCAAACACAATTAGTAATAAAACCAAGGCAAGCCAATAGAAGAACTGCGGCAGTTTGCGCTTTTCTAATACTCGTGGTCTTGCCACTTGGTTGTTTATTATAATCAATGAGTTTTGCGTTTATCTAACGGATTTAGTCATGATGTCATCGTCCCACTTACCTTCGACATTAATATGCGCAGCAGCTCCCAGTAAAAATGCTTCGATTAGATTATGGTTCAGATAAACATATAACCCAGGCTGCACGAACTGATAGCCCGCAGCAACTGCAGAACCACCTGGAACCCACCAAGTTTCCTGATTAGTTATGGGGGTATCATTGAACGAACCGCCTTGCCACACCAAATCAGCATGTCCGCCATCCAGATGCGGACTGGAGTCACGGTTTGCTTGTGAGTGAATGAACAAAACTTTCTCACCTACTCTTGATTTAAGCGCATTATCTCCGATCAACGCACCAACGGCGCCATTGAAGACAACATGGGTTGGGATAAGTCCCTTTGCAAGTTTCAGCATATCGGCCATACCCTCTAGGGGTTGGGTATATGTTTTGTATTTTCCATTCCCATCTTTGGGAATATAAAAATCCTGTTCGCCGACGTAATAAATTCGATCATAGCGCCATGGTTTGCCTTTGCTGTCTTTCAGACCTTCTTTGGGTAAAACCATAACCGCACCACTCATTCCTGAAATAACGTGAAATGGGGTCATGATTCCGCCTGGAGAACAGTTATAGACAAATACACCGGCCTTGACCGCTTTCCAGCGGAATATTACTTCTTCACCTGGTGCTATCAATGTTAAATCCGCACCCCCCGACGCACCAGTCGCTGCATGGAAGTCAATGTTGTGTGACATTGTGTTGGTCGTAAGATTAACCAACGTAAGTTCAACATAGTCACCTTCATGTGCTACGATCAGCGGACCAGGTACGCTTCCATTGAAAGTCAGAGCCCATACCTTAGTGCCATCTGGTGCAATTTGCATAAGTTTTTCTTCAACGATCATGCGAACTTGCACAACTTTTGCATTTTTAGAAACTTGCTCATGCTGCGGTACAGAAGGCGGTCTCACCAGCTCCTGTTTTACTCTTGGCAGTTTCGGAAGCGAATTCGAAACATGCAGCGTCTTCATGGCAACTGCCGGGGCAAGGCAATCATGCGGCGCGATGCTCGCACCGAGAGTCCAATCACCCTCTTCCACAGCTACGAAGAAATCTTCGTAGCATCCCTTCGCATCAGTCTTGACAGTTCGATACACTGGTTTCCCACTAGGATCCAAGTAACGCACGACTACCTCGGTATTAGGCTGCAACGGATTCGTACAGCCGCGAACACGAATGCGTGAACAGCTTGACTTCCCTTCCCCCTCCCCACAATTCAAGAGATCAGCAATTAGCTCAATATCAGCTTGTTTGGCGAGGTTCATGCGAACCGTTGTGCCGCCCATACGGGAGATTGTATGGCTGGTTGGCGTCCAGGCTGTAATAGCAATATCATGTTGCTTGCAGTTTGGAGCATCGGGCGGGGGTGTGAGTTTGATGGTGCCAGTAAACTTCTCGTTTGGGTCTAAAAGCACTTTTTCTGGAAGAAGCTGCTTATTCCAGCCAGCCGGAACTTGATCGGCACGAAAATATACTAGCTTTGGCGTCGGATCTGGATTTGTAACCTGGAAGCTGAAATCTACCGGGCGATAGGGGCTTTGTGAAGTACTCCACTTAACCGATAAATTTTGCTGTGCAGCATTGTTAGCTGCATTCGTGTCATTGTTTAATCTACGTAATACCACTTTAACGCAAGTGTGTGGATCATTGACTCGAGGAACCCATGGTATATATACGGTAGTTTCCCCAACTGGTAGAAGAGGAATTATCACACTCTGCAAGTAAGTGAAATCTGATTCACCACCCACAGTATGATAAGGTTCGGAAAGAAAGAAAGCGACTTCTATATCATAAGCCTCTGCATCCCCGCCATTAGTAATGCGGGCGTAGACCCGGTTTTCTTCATTTCCAATTGCAACATCTCCGCGATCCTGGGGTATTCGTCCACGTTCCAAATCATACCCATCTGACTGATTATCAACCCATATATCTGGACTAGTCCATGCTGGGTCACCGGTAGCGATGGATACGTCATAACCTTCTGCAGGAGGTGTGTAGTTAAGGTCTATAAGATGTTTGTTGCCCGCTGGATCAATTGTTTTTTTGGAGTAGAGCACCTCTATGCCGGTACCAGCTGGGCTTTCCTTATCACCTACTTGTAGTATTGCATCTTCCAATCCCTGTGTGGAGAAATTGTGGTCTCGCACGATTACAGGTCCCTGGCCCTGTGGGATTTGGGTATTGACGTAGTACATAAGCACCCCCTCACCGGGTATTGCAATGTCGGAGCCCAACTTTGTGCGAGCCTCGACAAAATAAAATGCTGTTTCATCGTTAAAAGACCAAACTCCAGGCGTCAAACCCAAAGCGATGGCCACATTTTTACCCGGTCGCGCATCGGTCTGTGCTACCAAAGGAATTTCTACTTGATTGAAAGTGGTTCCTCGTGCTGGGCGGGGAACGAAAATAATGTTCGCACCTAACTTCGTAACCCAACTAGCCAGCTGTTTTGACCAAACAGTGGGATGTACTCCAGTGAGAGGCAAGGCCATGTTGTCCCAACCCGCAGCAAAGGGGCGTGGGAAGTTCACATTCGGATAAGCATAGAGGTCCACCATACCCATTTGATGTCCAAAACCGTGTGCGAAGGCAGCAGGAATGCTCGGTTCATCTTTTATCATAGGTTGGAGTGAAACCGTGAGGAAGCGCTCACCCACGCGAGTCTGAAATGGCCACGATCCCGTGGTGGCTAGATCCATTCCCACCCCACCCCCAGCACCTCCGTTGACGATGAGCACGATACGACCGATATCGTCGACGGGGGAGGGCAAAGTCCCGTCGAGAAGTTCAGGTTCAGCTTCGAGCGCTAAGTTGAGCGCATCGGTAACAGCTTCCACAAGTGGGTTGCGGGTAGGGTCACCGTAATAGGTTACGTCATGCGGCAGTGTCAATTCGCCGCGAAATAAGGGTTTTACACTTGCCTGCCCCCAGCTTACCTCATTAATCCAGGCTGCCAGCTGGGCGATGCGCTCTTGCACTTCGGATTCGGTGCCGCTGGGACGGGGATCACCGGGAATACGGACTCGCAAAACTAGCGTATTTTGATCCCCCGTGGGAAATGGACCTCTTACTACACGGATGGGACGAATCGCCACGTTGTTACTCGCTCGGACAGCAACGGGACCCGACGCGGATTGGGCTACATCGTATTGATGTACAATGCGGGCGCTCAGCATGAAAATGCCGTTACCCAATCCAGCAGTTTCTGGCTGAGGTGGACGGAAGCGCAACGGGCCCAGCACCACGGTGCCACCGGGTGGAACAGCTGGAATCACGATGCGATTGCTCGATTCGGCGGGAGTTGGTCCATTGAAAAATCCATCTGGCTTCCAATCCATAGGGAAGGCTAGCGCACTCGCTGGATCGGTCCAGTAAAGCAGTACGACCGCATCACGAAGATCCTGTGTGCCGCGATTTCTGACTGTAACGTAGACATAGTTATCCTGGTCATAGCGCGGATTTTCGAAAACTATGGACTCGAGCCCATTTGTTTGGGCGGCAGACAGATCAACATCAGAGTTGTGCCGCACCAGGATATCTGGGGAGGACAAAGTAAAAGATGGATCTGAGGGCTGCGCGCCGGAATCGCCCAGATAGTCACGTATCCAGCCATCGAAGGGTATTGGCGCGTCGCGCCCAAGGAAGGCGATGATGCTGTTTCGATCACTGTCAGCGAGGTAGATACGGCGTTGCGCATCCAGCGCGATCTTTTGGATGAAGGAGAAAGTTGGTGCGCGGCCGAGAGACAGTAGATGGCGCCCGTTTGTATCCAGCAGGACGAGGCGATGATTGTGTGTATCCGCTACGTGAATGCGGCCGTCGATATCCACTGCCACATCACGCGGATAACGAAATTCAGCAACACCGGTGCCGAAATGGCCAAAACTTGTCTTCGTGCCGTTAATTTCGTAGCGCACCACCCTATGATGTTCGGTATCAGCCACGTAAACCCTGCTGTCGGGCCCTACGTCGATTCCATAAGCGTTACCGAGACCAGGATCTGATATAAATACCTCCCACGATGTATCAGCTGGACCATCTGCTCGAAGCACACGCTTGCGTCCAGAATCTAGCAAATAAACCTTGCCATCTGGGCCCACTGCTACATCGCGTGGTGACTCAATTGGCACTCCATCAACATTATTACGCGTGGTTGAGGCGAAGTTTATGTCCAGTTCATAATCGGAGGCGACAGGGTTCCAAGTGTATAGATTAACCTGGTTGCGTCGGACGTCCACCACATATACATGGCCATTGCTATCAGCAGCAATACCTTGCGGATCAACCAAGGCTTCAGGCTGTGCAGGGTCAGCAACGTAACCGAAGCTTCGAAAAGTTGGTGTAGTACCGGAAAGTGAAGTGAGCTCGGTCCAGTGAACCTTCCGGTTCGGCGTGTCCGATACGAGCAGGTGCCCTTGTGCGTTGTTGACCGCGATGCCGAATGGATTCTCGAAGGAGCCGTTCACTGTGTAGGGTGGTCCGAATTCAAGTGATTGTGCGGCTGTTACTGAAGACCAGAAAGTTACAAGCGTCATCAACAGTATTACACGCCAAGCGGTGCTAAGTGCAAAAAGGCTCATTCACTTTCTCCCAAGGAATCCGCTCGTCTTAGTGCGTATTCGAGCAGTGCGGCACGATCTTCGAGTAATGGGCCAAGCTCGGTAGTTGCAGCGATTATTTCTGCCTTGCTCAGACGTATAACGTCATGTGGCCGCAAGCGCTGTGTCTGTCGATGAAGATTAGTCAAATCTTTCCGCGTTGCTTCGCCAGTGATTGCTTCAGATTCAGAAATCCAAAGATCAGTGTCGCTTAGAACACCACTCGGGATCGGAGTAACGAGCGCCCACACTCGACGAATGGGCGGATAGAGTGGTGCGACAGGCATATCACCGAGAACGATCCCAGGTGACGGCACACCTTTTGGCAGGAAACGGATTGTGCTCGCTGGCCGCACATAAAGAAGCATGATATCCTTGATCGGTTGCCACTGCCCCTCAATACGTAGAAAAATCGGTTGCATTAGACGGACACGTTCAGAAAAAACAATGCTAAGACCGAAGCTTTCAGCCTTTATCTCTGTGGAGCCAATCATTAATGCCATCAATAAACTTACGCACCCTGCGCTACATGTTTTCATCGCCAAATCTCCACGTCATCGATAGCAATCCTTCCTTTGGGTGATACTCCGGCAACACCTAAGTCCAAGCGAATCTCGGCAATACGACTTAAGTCCAATACTGATCCATTCGCTACAAACGCCCACCAAGGAATGATACGGGTTTCGAACACCGCCTTGGTTGATACGATCCCCTGAGATACGATCTTTGAGGGATATATCTCCCGAACCGAAGTCCACGCACCGAACCCAACGGTAGATGCATTGACACCATCACTCAGCGTTATCGCAAAATCGAGTGGGCCGTTTAGCGCTAGTGTCTGTGGATGAAGCGGTTGTTGCGCCACACGGAACGCGAGAGCAGCATTACGGAAATCAATCGGCGCAACAGGCTTGATCGTATAGTGCGAGGGGGTACTCCACTCGAATAGTCCCCCCCGAGTAGCCTGGAAAAATCGATCTTCTGGCTCCTTCACTGGTAGCACAATGAGATCAGGGTCTGCCAAAACTCTTTCGGTTAAATTGACTACTGTAAAACCCACATCGGCACCTGAACTCGCCTTGATTTCTGTCGGCTCTGTCTCGTAATCGTCAAGTACCATCTTTCGCGGCGCTCCTAACGGACGTTTCGTGGATAACGTGAGCGGCATCGGCAATGCTATCCCTGCAGGGCGAAGAAGCGACGGTGGATTATTGAAGTACGCCGAATAAGCAACTTGATCGCGATCATAATAGTTGAGGAAGGCAAGAACATAGCCTTTAAGTAGCTTTTCCTGTTCGCTGCGTATCTGCAGATCCATGCCAACTCTATCAGCTGCGGCGAGTGGAGTTAACAGGCATGGCCACATCCTGCAGTCGAGATTGTCCGCCGCATCGCTGTAAGCCCAGCTGCTGTTGAAGAAATTATGGTTGGCTCCAATGGCATACACCAAATGAGCTGCGCCATGGGCACGGTCGTAATGAACAAACGGTTGGACCCCAATACTTGCACCGTTGACGTCACCGTCTGCGCTGCCATAAACCATCAAAAAGGGAATAGACGATGGCAACTCAATTGCATGCGTGGAGACAGGCGCAACACTTACGATTCCTCGGATCGACAGTCCACTCACGTATGGCCCCGCCGGGCTTGCAAGGCCGCCCGTATATAATTTCCAAGCAGCTAAAACCGCTTCCCCACCGCGGGAATGCCCGAGCAGATAGATTTTAGACTTATCGATTTTTCCATTTAGAGCTCCCCCCGCGATCGTCGCGTTAGTAAGCACCTCTTCGATGTTGCGCAACATCACATTAGCGCGCAGCAGAATCCCGGACGGCGCAATGGACGGAAGCATGCCTCCGCCGCCAAGCATTTGGTCCAAATCGACGCTGAGAGTGATGTAACCATGACTTGCGAGATGTTCCTGAAGATAGGTGTAGCCTCTATAGTTTTCATCGCTCGTAATATTAATCGGTACTGCTGGCGGCATACCAGGAATTGATGTCGGCAAATGGTTGCCATGAGCAATCACAACAAGAGGCACAGTGCCAACAGGCAATCTATCCGGATAGACCAACTTTCCTCGCAAGCGGAAATCAAAACCAGGCGGACTCAGCCCATCGTAAGAGCTCGGTACGTGGGTAGTTTTCGGTGCAGCGCCAGTGCCATATTCGGCGCTCACCGCAGCGTATGGGCCATTTGCCAGAGCATTTGGAAGTACCACTAACGATGGTTGATCCGGTGCAATCGAATCGATGACATCGCCGGGATCCAAGTGCAGATCAGTCGTGAAGGTAGACGGATCGGACGGGCAGCTTCCGAAGTCGTAAATGATGTCGTAGCCTTTCTCGCTTGCAGGAACGATTCCTAGTGCTGAAATATTTGGTTTCACACTAGCCCCAGTAAAGGTAAGTTCCGGGCTGACCACCATCGCCACCGGTGTGATTCTGTTGTCAATAGCCCATTCCGCTGGGGTTTTGTGAGGAACGACATAAACCTTAGCTTTACGATTAATCCGGTCGGCGTAGCGCGAAGTATCCAACGCCGCAGCAATGTCACTACGATCGCTGAACACACGCTGATAGAGGAAATCAGGATAGCTTGGACTAGCTCTGCCAGTGATGCCTGGCGAATCATTTACCCTAAGTTTGAGTTTTTTTTCGGAGATCACAATTCCGTCGGCCTTGTATGTGAGTCGCAAAACGACGTCTCCATAATCTACGCCATTGGCGATCAGTTTGACTTCCAGCTTTTTCGTGTTGGGATCGAAATCCGACCTATTCCAAGTTTTGGGGAGAACGACGGTAGCATGGGCCCCGCCCGCTTCATAGAGGGTCGCAATTGCGGCACTTCCTTGCTCATACTCGAGGATCACCTCAGTGGTGGGAGAAATGCCTCCTGTGAGGGACTCCACTGTCACGGTTATGGGGTGCATGATGAACTTGAGCTGCTCGAAATCTATACCCACTGTCGTTGGGTTACGCTGCACGAAGACTCCTGTATTAGCATTGGTCAGTTCATCCGAGCAGAAGGGTTTAAGCCCTACCACGTCAAGTCCATTTAGATTGACGAAATCCGCAGCATCTTTCCCCGGAGGGCTGCCGGATGGCGGCGTGTAGATTATCTCGAATTTGGTTGGATTGACGGTATTCCTGAGCATCTTCACGGTGAGCACTTTGGGTACTGAGTAGTCGCTGGCGGGCTGCGTAATTCCACCCAAGGGGTCGGTGTTGAGTACCATTGCACCATCTTTGATTTCTGCCTTGCCTACATTCCCACTTGTTTGCAACCTGACACTTCCCGAGAGCGAGCTGGGCTCCAGTTTGACAGTAAGATTCTTGGGCGTGCCATTAATCGCGATCTTAGCGCCGGGTGTCTGCTTCTCGTTAGAAAGAGTTCCATCAACCTGCATATCGATACGGTAGGCGATAAAGGCATTGCGCGGACTAATGCCAAGGCTGCGTCCCGCTTTCTTGATCTCTACTTCTACAGTGTACTCACCGGGATCTACCTGCACACCGGGCGAAAGTTCGCCTGTCCAATTAAATGTACCTGTAGTGGGAGAAGGGATCGGCACTGATCCGATGATACTTCCAGGGTTAGCGGTAGAGCGGATATGTAACCAAGCCTCGTCAAAGGCATACCCCATCGAAAAATGTGCAGAAACAGTGTAGTCTATGCGTAGCGAGTCGGCGCCCGTTGCAAGGCGATTTAGAGATAGAAGTCTATCGCTTCCCCCAGTTATGGCTACATCGAGAACTTCCAACCAGATGGCGTCAGTCTGAATGGCTTCGGAATATGGTGCAGGCAGTAGCGGTTGGGTTGCGCGAATGCGAACAGTATATTTTCCCGGGCGTGGCCGCGTTCCGTTATTGGTGAATCCGTGCCAATGAGCTGCTGCATATCCCATATTAACGGCGCTTAAGACGTCGAAGTCCATCTGTCCTGTATAAATCGGCGTGGTAAGGTTAGGGTCACTGTCATGAAATAGCGCCATCTCGAGCTTTACTCCATTTGCAAATAATGGATTAGCATACAGCGCTGAATTCAAATGATAAAATATAGTAACGTCTGTATGATCTGCAAATTCAACATACTTGTAATTGGTACTGGTGGGGTAGTCGATACAGATCTCGCCATTACAATTTCCGATACTGAGCGGGATCTGTGCAAAGTTGGTCAGTGCCGGCATGTCATCATCTGTTACCGTAACGCCCAGGAGATAGTTGCCGTGACAGAGTGTAGGGATAGCTGTTCCTGCCGCATAGAGCTGAAAGGTCTCAGCGCCAACACCCGAGATTGGGACTGGCGGCGATGGGCAACCCGAAGGGGCGAGTAGGTACTGCCAATGGAAGTTGCAAATGCCCAGGATACTGCAGCCATGGGTGTGGGGTGGGGTTATGAGATTGTCCAGGTCAAAGCTGAGGGCTGCTGAGGCCGCAACCGGTTGGAGCGCTATGCCACTAGCATCAGTTAGGGTGTATTTGGTGGAGTCGGCTATCGCGATCGGCGGTGTATTCGGCTCGAGCACCCGCACAGTATGTGTAGTAACATCACGGTTGAATTCAGCATCGCTCACTTCCAGTTGGAACGTCCAGCTACCCATGGGAAGTCCTGGCCTGATAAATAATTCATTGATTCCGTTCGGTACGTTAAATGAGTATTCTATCGGTCCCCTCATATAACGCGGGAAATGCTCTGACGGGACCTCGACCAGACTCCATTGATAGGAATTGATACCAGGAGTTATTCCTCTAACTGCGGATTCGCTTGTGCGGTGGCCGCGTTCGGGGTCGGTGGAGGTTAATGGAAGTGAGTCTGTATCCTGAGAGCCGCTTGCATCCAAAGTTAGCGAAGTAAGCGCCATAATGTTCTCGGGGCCGATAATCTCTGCAGTTGCCGGCCCGTCGACAACAACTATTACTTCCTGAGTGACCTCAGAATCTGCAGCATTATCATTGTCAATGACATGGAGCTTGAAAATCCAGGTACCAGCTTGTGCATTTGGCACGGTAAGTGTGGGGCTCAGCGTGGAACCGATTGGGAACCTACGCTGTGGCCAAACACCGGCTGTCACGGGTACCTGAATGAGTTCCCAGTCATGCATAACCGTTCCTCCGTCCGGATCATCTGGTGTGGTATTGGTTACACTGATGGTTTGCCCTGCATCAATCTCAAAATTTCCTGCAGGATCCAGCGTGATCTTAGGCGGGAGATTCCGAACCGTGACTTCGACTTCTGAGGAACCTTCTTCTCCCTCGTTGTCTCGTGCCGTGAGGCGAAAGAGCCACTTACCGATGTCCAGGTCCGTAGTAGGAATACTAATAGAGGCGGGTCCACCGTTGGGCCCACCCTGGTAGTCATTTTGCTTTCCTAAGGAGGCTCCTAATGGTGCGTCTATGATGTCCCAGCGAAGTACCAGTGGCGGCCCGCCATCCAAATCGGTCGTCGTGGAAGCCGAGAGTTCGATTGACTGTTGTAGCGCATCGATCTGTAGCGGGCCATTGATGGTGATCTTCGGTGGACTGCCTATGACACGAAAAGTCCGATTGGTGTCATGCTGGACTCCGAGATTATCTTGTACCGTAAGGCGAACATTCCAGCTATCGCGAGGCAATTGCTTGTCATCAAATGTGATGGTCGGTTGGATACCAACTTCATCGAATGTGGAACCATCCGGCCGCGTAAAATGCCATTTAAATTGGACTAGCGAACCATCAGGATCGAATGAACTAGATCCATCAAACTTGATCGTAAAACCCTCGATACCTAGATGTAGTTCATTGTCGGTAAAGGTAAACGAGGCTGTAGGACGAAAGTTGGTACACGTACGATTGACGATATCATCGACGATTGAATTAAGATCGGTAGTTGCTCGGACACGCACATGTTCTCCGGCAAGCGAGGCGATTTTTTGCAAGCCGTCGTACCCGGGGGCGCCAGAATTGGCAATGAGGATCAACTCGGTGATTACGCCAGCTGACAAATTTTTAGCGACGTCTGCGGGAGTCGTAATGGTCCCTCCATGCTCTCCATCGGTAAGTACCACGTAGAGACGCGTAAGAGATGGTAATTGCCTATAGATCAAATCCGATCCATAGATTATTGCGTCGTAAACACGTGTATCACCGCCGCCATAACAATTCAAAGCGGTTGAAGCACTAGAGATTAATTTGAGATCATCCCTTAATAGGGGAATATTGGTAGATATCGGGTTATCACCGGTAACACAATCGGTAAAATAAAACGATCCTCCGCTGTTGAGGAAGCCCGTCCCACCCAGTTTATCTAGGAGCAAAACTGAAAAATCACCTGCTGTCTTCTGTCTTTGTCCGGCCATACTACCGCTTAGGTCTACGCCGAATTCCACCGCAATGTTGTTCCGTGTAGCGCAAACCTGTGCGGAAGCGTCTAGAGTAAGCAATGTGCAGATGACCACGCATGCGAGAATTATCTTTAGCCAACCTTTGAATCGGAACCACGATATCATTTTAGTCCCCTTTAAGGATGTCCAAATTTTCTTGGATATCCTTTCTCTTGCCGATCACTACAAACTATAAATTGGCTTCAGCAAACACATTGTCGCTACTAAAAGCTAGGGACTGTTGATATTTCACATAGGTTACCAAAGAATCCACATGCCATAACGACCATGCCCTTGTAATTTCTCTTCACTTTGTCATTTCTTGTTGCCACTCCTCAATACTGCTTTAGCCGTGCAAGCACATATTGTTATATCCGATTAAATCATAATGCAGAATTCAACTTTTAAAGAAAAGCATAAACCCTTTTGTTTGTAATGGATATAGTTGTTAGGAAATTTTTTCCGACTCGGTTGCAAAAAAATAATGTGTTTATAATTACATCTTTGATACTATTGACTATGTATTGTAAAGGTTCAGTCGCATTAAGCAATTCTTGGCAATTTTTCTTCAATGGAATCAATAAGCGATTTGGACGAAAAGAGCTTAATGCTACAGAACCCCTTTTGACGGGCAGGTCATAACGATCTTGTAGATAAAGTGATGAGCAAGCCTCGGGGCTTGCAAAATATCCTGCAAGTTCATTTTTTCACGATCTAAAATAGACTGTAGGTTATAAATGACTTTTATAACCAAATATCGCTGCTAATATCAAAACCAGCTTCTAAGCCAGTTAATTTTATTGAGAAATCGTTTGAGGAATTAAGAACGTCGGCAGTCAAAATTTGAGTTGTAGAATTATAATCAATTTGCCATAATGCAAAAGCTTCATCTTCAATCGTACTTGCATCAGCATCAATTATTGCCAAAACAATTTGATCATCTTCTGAGCTTTTAAAATTAACTATAGTATCTCTTAGTCCAGAATTAGGGCTATCGGTTGTAGAAGAAAAAAAGAATTGATCTGCGCCTAGACCTCCGTAAAGTACATCAGTTCCAGCTTCGCCCCATAAACTATCATTTCCTGCATCCCCATATAAAGTATCATTACCTTCGCCCCCGACTACGCCGTCGTCTCCTCCTAATCCTTTAAGAACATCATTACCTTCATTTCCACGCATATGGTTTCTTAAATTATTGCCAGTTAATTGGTTATCCCAAGAATTACCCATTGCAAATGCCCAGTCACCTGCGCTTTCAGTTATTACTAGATTTTCAATATAATCTTCTAAAACCGTAAATCTAGAAATACTTATATAAACGGCTCTGTCGCATTAAGCAATTTCACGGCAATTTTTCTTCAATGAAATCAATGAGACAATTGGACGAAAAACGCTTAATGCGACAGAACCGAATTTAGTGTCTTTAGCGAGCAACGCCCAAATGATGCGTGCGTTCTTGTTCGCCAGAGCAACGGCGGCAACATTCTTATTGCGCCGCGCCATTAGCCTGCGTAGCCAGCTCTCCGGTTCAGCTTTATTTCCAGAAAAGCGAATGACCGCTCGTGCTCCGTGGATTAGTAAAGTGCGTAGGTAAGTGTCGCCACGCTTACTGATACCGAGCAATGTCTGTTTACCACCACTGGATCGTTGCTTTGGGACCAATCCGAACCATGCCGAAAGTTGCCTGCCGTTCTTGAATTCCGCGGCATCTCCCACCGTTGCAACAATGGCGCTCGCCGTGATCGGACCAATACCCGGAATGGCTTCTAGTCTTTGACTGGCTTCATTCTCCTTATGCCACAGCTTGATCTGCAACTCTAATTCTTCCACTTGGCGATCTAATTCCTTGAAATGATTGTTTAGTCTTTCAAGCAACCGACGCATAGTTCCTGGCAAACCATTCTCGGCATCTTCCGGAATATCCGGCATACGTTTATTGATGGATCGAATACCCTGAGACATCACAATACCAAATTCAGAGAGTAAACCGCGCATCTGATTTGCCTGCGCAGTTCTGGCCTTGACGAAGCCTTGTCTGGCACGGTGTATCGACAGGATGGCCTGTTGCTCAACGTTTTTGATCGGTACAAAACGCATGTTGGGTCGGCTCACTGCTTCACAAACCGCTTCTGCATCCGCCATGTCATGTTTGTTGGTCTTCACATAAGGTTTGACGAACTGGGGTGAGATGAGTTTGACAATATGACCAAATTCGCCCAGCTTTCTCGCCCAATGGTGTGAGCTACCGCAGGCTTCCATGCCAATCAGGCAGGGATTGAGATTGGCAAAGAACCTCGCCATCTCGCTACGGCGCAGTTGCTTACGTAGCATAGCCTTGCCGTGTATATCCACTTCGTGAATCTGAAATACTTCTTTTGCCAAATCAATGCCTATCGTTGTAATCTTCATGTCGGACGCTCCTCTCTATTTGGTGGGCTTTATTGCACCACTACTTTGGCACTTCGATGCCGTTTAGGGTAGTGGGCGTCCATTCCATTATTTTTACATCGCTATTTACAAATGAGTTCAGCTTGGGTTTTGCTCGCCGCCATATTGTTCCCTTGAGTCTTATTTTTTCAATTGGTATTAATCCCGTCCGGTGGCGAAACAGTATCATCATCAACACTACGATAATCCGCATCGAAGCGTTTGTATTTTCGGAGCATACTCAATGTTATGTCTTCTTCCGGTATGACACGAACATCATAGCTTTCATCGTCATCTTGATTCTTTAGCGCGAAACAAATATGAGGGCGACCTTTAAAAACCGAGATAAATCGTTCTTCGAAGTCATTTATAAGGCCACTTTTTTCAATATCGTCGAAATCTTCTGCCAATACCGTCAAAATAGCATGTATGAAATAATCTTCATCAGGTCCAGCATCTTCGTTATCAATCGCAATATAAACGGTGCTAATTAACTTCGCTTCAGGCGACTTGAAAAGACTCTTAACCCTGCCCTGTGTAGCGGCAAGATGTGTTTCAAAATGATCAGGAAAAGCTGCGCGGGTATATCTTCTTGCTAACCATTGCCGTAAAAAGCGAAGCTCATTTTCTTTAAAAACTAGCGGAGTTTCACAGCCCAAACCACACAATGACTCTTTTGTAATGCGGAAACGATCATGAATATTGCCTTCAAACCAATGGGTATTGCCGCTTATTTCAAGGCTCAAATGGAGAGATCGAGCACTTTGCCCTCTAATTGGGTTATTGGGAATGTTTGGCAATTTTTTCATCGCCAATATTTCCACAAACGGTTCAAAATCAGTGTTCCGGACTAGATCACAATCCTGAGTGAGAACAACTAGCCAAATATCGCTTGTTTCGTCTTTGTTATAAAAATCAATGGCGGCAGCTGTAATCTGCTCAGCGTACTGTGAATGAATCAAACAACCTTGTTTCCATCCTTCCGCTCGCAAACAATCGGCTGCGTCTGGAACATTGTCAGTCATAACTTATTCCAGATTTAGAGCTAGACTGTTATCAAGTAATTTCGATTCCTGTTTGGATTTGCTAATACTGATAGGTGTAGCATGTCCTAAACGCTCATCGCGCTCTGAAGTTAATCGTCTTGCTTCAGCAAGCAACTGACGTATCTGGGATTCATCCCATTCTACAGCTAAAAGAAGACTGAATATGCTGCTTGCTTGATTGGGTAAAAGCTCTTCAACAAAGCGATGGTAGAGTGGTCTTTTAGATTCTCTACAGATTCCAGCGGTCAATTCACCCAATTTGCGCAGACGTTCAGGATGATCGCTTGCTCTAGGCTCACTGGTTCCTTTAATCCATGAATAGAGAGTTGGGCGAGAAATTCCGAGAATGCGAGCAATATCGCTTTTACCCAGACCCAAAGCAAAGCTAACCAAAGCCGCATGTTCGCTAAATGGTATAGTTGTCGAGTCGTTTGAAACGTTTTCTTGAATAAAACGCGGCGCTTGATCAACTATGATAAGTTGGTTTGGTTTTGCCCCATAAATGGTTGAGTCTGAATTGCCATGACTTGTTGGCAATAAAAAAATTGTAGCTAATCCGTAAGTTGTTCCTGCCAATAAAAAAATTCCTGTTGCCTTAGAATTAATTCCTGGCGTGAATTTAGGTTGAGGAAGTCGTTCATCTATCGCGGAAGCATATTTTTTAGTTGTCACGTTCTGCTCTCCATCTTTCCAAGGCTTTTGGAGTGATTAAATCATTGAACCAAGCGGCATTAATAGCCTCATGTAACTCATTTGTCGTATTCATAATGCTTTCCAAATCGAAATCCCAAGAACCTTCAACATAGTGATCGGTATCGACAAGTGTTATTAAATTCCCAGGAGCTATCTTCATTTTATGGCTCATTGGTTTATGAATAATATCCGGCGGCAACACCATTCCTTGGTCATTTTGAGTAATGCGCACAATCATGGTTCCACTTGCAGTGCGACCTACAGACTCCAGATGTAACCAATGGTTCGAATCCGTAAATACTAAGGATTTTGGTCCATGAAGACTTTCTTGCAGATAACTTCTAAAAGTCTCATCTGGAGCGGGATTAATAACGTCCACATAACGTAATCCAATTCTATTAATCGAGCCATGATGAATTTCTGCAACTTTATCAACGATCTCAAGGCATCGCTTTAGACGTTTTGCAAACCCTTCAAAGCGATCATAGGCGGTAGTGACTAACACCAGCATGTCTTCGCCTATAGTAAGACTCCAACTATTATCTTTAGACCGAAACTCATCTTGTTTCCTCTCAATAATTTCGGGTGGATTGCCGGGTGTTATCACAATCTGCTGAACAGTAGCGCTTACATCTTCAGGAAACCCCTCTCTACGTAGCAAGTCATGAATCTGGGTAATAAACTCAGGCATACGGCGAACCTTGCTGAATTTTATTTGGCAGAGAACCAATGACAAAGGGTCATTATGAAGCTTGTAGTGATTGTAGCTATAATTCATATTGTTAATTTATGCATTTATTTCGACTTTACAAGTGTATTTACACTTTTAAGTGTAGCATTTATACATTTTTAATACGAGCTACCTAAAAAATAAACTTTACGAGCAATTATTGCTCCTTTAATCGAACCAATCTCGGCCAACGGTCATGTATCCAGGCATATTCAGGTGGTGCGTCGATAGTCACCACATAAACCCGAGTTTCTTTGTCTCTTTCTGCCAATAATCCCTGAATCACCATCCGCTTATCCAGCTCTATCCAGTGAGACTGGTTGTTATGGTCTTTTTCCATGAACTGGTCAGCGGCAATTAAAACCGGCCTTGGATGCCAGGGCTTCCATTTACCGCTTTTGATGGAATTCAATCGCGCCCAGCCGCCATTCGGAAATTTACCAGTGGCTTCATCCTTGCGTCTGCCCCACGTTAT
>JAGOKN010000049.1 GCA_017994575.1 Nitrosomonas sp. | reverse complement strand
ATTTTTCTAAGTTTAGATTGATAACCGGTATTGCGACAGTCGAAAAGAGCCTGCCGGTTATTGTGCTACCTGAGAAGAAAAATGTTTCAGAACAGCCTGTTGCTATAAGTAAGAATTGGATTTTGGGTATTGCTCTGGTCATCCTGATGCTACTTTTGATGGCTACACTTGCCATTAGTGAACAGCAAACCAGACATCATGCGGCGCAATCAGAGATTATTTCGCGTTTGCAGATGCACCATTTGCATTTATCCAAGGTTGCGCAGCAAGCGCTGATGGGTAATGCAAGTGCGTTTACACAACTCCAGAATAGTCAGCGACAGCTCAATCAATATATCGATCTGTTATCGCAAGGCGGGGGATATCGTAATTTAAAGATTTCTCCCCTTTCCGATCTTGCATTATCTTTAAGCTTGGATGCCTACCATAGCCATTGGCAGCATGAAGAAAAGCAAATTAATGTGATTCTGAATCATCAAGACTCGTTAATTAAACTGGGTAACAACATCAGGGCCATCAGCATTACCCATAGCCAGTTAATCAAGTTTATCGATGAATTAATTCATCACATGCAACAGATTGGAAATCTATCTAATGAAATTAGAGGTATGGAGGCATTAAAAACACATGTGCGTAGCATCACAAGAAATGTGAACACGATACTTCCCAATGAATTCCTGATGGCCGAAATTACCAAGCAGATGACACAAGATCATGCGCAAATTGCAGCAATCACACAAAATCTAATTCAAGGTAATAATGCGCTGATATTAGTTGCCAACAAAAATGAGACCATCCAGGATTTGCTGTCGCACGTGCATGCACTGCTGAGAAAATTTGATGATCACATGAATTTGATACAGAAAGAAATTTCAGCCGTGCTGCCGAGCAAATTGGCTATCCATGAAATTGCCAATAAAAATGAAACCATATTGAGCATGACCAGCGAATTGGATGATGAGATTCAAGAGCATGGCCTGTATGTGGATTCGATAATCAATGCGTTGATTTATATTTTGGGTGCAGGCGTGGCGCTGACGCTTATCTTCTTTGCCAAATTGTTGCAACAAAGCTCGCGTAACCAAGCGCTAGCGAGTAAACATGAAGTTGATAAGACCCAGAAGGCCATCCATAAACTTCTGAGTGACATGAGGAAAATAGCCGATGGTGATCTCACTGTTCGTACCAATGTCACGCATCCCACAACAGGCGCAATTGCTGATGCAATCAATTACACCATTGAAGAACTGCATACCTTGGTGGAGCAAGTGAATCAAGCCACCGCTTTGGTGGTTAAATCATCCGATCAGGCGCAATATGTATCATCCGGATTATTAAATGCGGCGCAGCAGCAGTCATTCAGAATTGAAGAAACGACTTTAGCCGTTGTCGGCATGATGGAATCCATAACAGAGATCTCTGATTTGGCTACTGAATCGGCGAGAGTAGCCAAACAATCGCTGATGACGGCTGAGAAAGGCACTGCTGCCGTGCGCGAATCGATCGCCGGAATGAATGAAATTCGCACGCATATCCAGGATACATCGAAACGAATCAAGCGATTGGGAGAAAGTTCGCAAGAAATCGGTGAGATTGTTGCATTGATCACTGATATTACTGATCAGACCAATGTGCTGGCTTTGAATGTGGCATTGCAAGCAACGGCTGCTGGTGAAGCAGGCCATGGCTTTACCGTCATCGCGCAAGAAGTGCAGCGTTTAGCCGAGCGCTCAGCCGAAGCCAGTAAGCAAATCAGTGAATTAATTGTTACTATTCAGGGTGATACGCAGGATGCGATTGAAGCTATGGAAAGAAGCACATTGGGTGTTGCAAAAGGCACCAAACGTTCGGATGCGGCTGGACGGGCTTTGGAAGAAATAGAAGAAGTATCGAAACAGTTGGCGCAGTTGGTTGCCAATATTTTCGATATTACACATACCCAAACACAAACAGCCAATACAGTAGTAGCCAATATGGAAGAAATATTGCATATTACACGACAAAATACGCAAGGTACGCTACAAACCACGGCATCGATCAGGCAGATAACCGGGTTTGCATCGGAGCTTAAAGCATCTGTATCCAACTTTAAGGTTTGATTCTATTATTGATTTAATACTAATTGATGGTATTTAAATATGAGCGCTCAACCAAAACTTAATATTTCTTCGATCATCGGAATCAAAGAGGGTATTCATCAAGTCTTCTCATTGATTGACCAAAATCTGGAAGATTTCAGTAAACATCCAGCCAATTTGAATCCGATCAAAGATTGCAGGAATTATATTTATCAATTGGATGGCTTGCTTAAAATGCTGGAGTTAACCAGCATTACGATAGTCAGCGAGAAAATTGGGCAATTAATTGACGCGCTCATTGAAAAGAAAGTAGAACCCAACGAGCAAATTTTAATTGCGCTTAAGCAATCTCCCAAAGCCTTGCTTTATTATCTGGATGAGCTGATTGATGGCGTGGAAGACAATCCGCTGCGCTTGTATCCGACTTATCGTGGGTTGATGCAAGTGTATGGGTTTGAGAATGCACCCGAGAGCGATCTGTTTTTTCCTCAATTGACGGTTACGCCGACATTAAAAACGGAAGCCGTTAACGTTGACCCTGTTCTGGTTAAAATTTTATCTAAAAAAATCGGTGGGGAGTATCAGGCCGGTTTGCTCAAATGGTTGCGCGATCCGGCGGATCGGGATGGCTTGCTGCAAATGACTGCAGCGGTTAGTCAGCTTGAGGCGTTTCCTGGCACCATGGAGCAACGTGCATTCTGGTGGGTGACTGAAGGTTTTCTGGAAGCTTTGTTGCCCCAGGAGGCCAATCGGATTGATGTTTCCATACGCCGGTTATGCGGCAAGATTGAACAAGCCATTCGCCACTTGGCTGCCGGGACATTAAGCAGTACCTCTGTGCTGATGCGGGAATTGCTGTATTACCTCGCTCATAGCGAAGCAGGCAGCGAACGTGTTAAGGATATCAAACGCAGTTACACATGGCCCAATCAAGCGATAGCCTCGACCACGGTTACATTTGAAGAATCCGAAACTTTGCGTCCTGTCCTGGATACGATCCGTAGTACGCTGATGCAGGCAAATGATATCTGGCGTGAATTCTGTGCCGGACAGCAAGAGAGCGTCACACTTTTATTTGAGAAAATAGAGCAGCTTAAACAGCTAGCCAGACAAACTCCCTGTGTTCCTCTGGGGAAGCTAATCGATGTCATCAGTGAAACGGTTACTTACCTGCGTGCCCATCCGCAAAGTTTGAGCGAAGAGCTGGCCATGGAAATGGCTACAGCCTTGTTGCTGATAGAAAGCATCGTTGATGATTTCAACAAACTTTCGCCGGATTTGCCGAATCAGATTGATATCCTTTCTTCCCGCTTGCACAGTGTTACCGAAGATAACGAGAATGCTACGGAATTGCCCTTTGTCCCAAATCTGAACGAGATCGCAAGCAAAACGCAAGAAAAGGAACTGGTGACCCATGTTGTGCAGGAGATGCTGACCAATCTGTCTCAGATTGAAAGCATTCTGGATAGGTTCTTCTTTGAGCCTGCCGAGCGTTCGGAACTATCCACTCTGTCCCTCTTGTTCAAACAGGTTTCTGGCGCTTTGGTCATGCTTGATCTGCAGCGCGCCAATACGTTATTGAATCTTTGTCAGTGCCTGGCGGAGAAGTTGCTGGAACCCGGTTATGAAATCGAAGAGGCTGAGCAAATCCTGCTCGTAGATGGATTGAGTAGTTTGGGTTTTTATATTGAAGGATATCGCAGCGGGCAACCGGATGGTCAGCAAATCATTGATGAAGCCATCATGTTGTTTGAGATCAGCGCGACTCCTGAAAAAACGCCTCAATCCACGCAAGCGCCAACACCCCAAGCCAGCAAAGTAGCGCAAGTAGAGATGACTGAGACAGACATCGCATCATTAGGCATTGCCAGTGCGCAAATTGATCCTGAGTTGCTTGCTATTTTCCTGGAAGAGGCAGAAGAAGTATTGATAGGCATTGCCAGTGATGCCCAAAAATGCCAGGTTGATCCGTTTGATCATGAATCACTCACGAGCCTGCGACGTGGATTCCATACGCTGAAAGGCAGTGGTCGCATGGTTAAATTGACAGAGATGGGGGAGGTGGCCTGGGGGCTGGAACAGGTGCTGAATCGTTGCTTGAACGAAAAACGACCAGTTACCGATCCAATCATCCGTTTAATTACACGCACCTGTCAGGATTACAGTCAGTGGTGCCAGCAATTGCGAGAGCAGGGCACGGCCAGGGTGAATTCCGATGAGTTAATGCGTCTGGCAAAAGATCTTCTGAATGACAAAGATATTGAAATATCCCTGACTGATTCAACAGTAGCTGGAAGCGATCAGACTACCTCTATCACGATTGACACGTCACTGACGCCAGAAACCACGCGCCTTGATTTGTCACCGATGGGAACAGAAACTGTCCAGCCGCTACAGCAAGCCGTTTCTGATGTGGTCGATTCGGTCAGCTATGAGGTACTTCCTGTTTTTCTGGAAGAAACGCAGGACATCATTCCTCAAATTGGCAGCAAATTGCGTGCTTGGCGCATCTTGCCGCAAGATGATGATATTCATCGCGCATTGCTGCGGTTGCTGCATACTTTGAAAGGCAGCGCCCGCATGGTAGGGGCTATGCAATTGGGTGAATTGGTCCATGCGATGGAAAGTCACGTGGAAACCGCTTTTAGCGAGCGCAATATTACCGATGTTGCACTGGATCAGTTGGAGAATGAATTTGATGTGATCAGCGGCAAGATTGAGCAATTGCAAGCTGCGGAAGCAGTGTCTGTTGTAATCCAGCAAACCACTGCTGTCAGCCCGGTCGCCGATGCGACGGCTACATCTGATAAAGCCGAATTGCTGCAATCAAAAACCATTCTGCGTATCAATTCCGAGCTGATCGATAGGCTGGTGAATGATGCCGGTGAAGCCAGTATCCAGCGTTCAAAAATTGAAGCGCAGCTCAACAGCTTCAAGCAATCTCTGCAGGATCTTGCTGAAAGCACGCACCGCCTGCATGATCAATTGCGCGAAGTGGAAATTCAGGCGGAAACACAAATGCAGTCGCATCTTGCGCAGCAACAGGAAGCAGAGCAGACATTTGATCCCCTCGAATTTGATCGATTCTCTCGTTTCCAAGAATTGACGCGTCTGATGGCTGAGAGTGTCGATGACATTATTTCGGTACAAAAAAGCATGCGGGCAACGCACACGGCGGCTGAAGAAGCGGTGAATCAGCAATCAGTGATCAATCGCCAATTGCAACAATCCTTGCTGCAAATTCGTACGATACCTTTCAGTAATTATGGCGAGCGTTATTATCGCATTGCGCGCCAGGTAGCTGAAGATTTGGGGAAAAAAGCCAATCTGGATATTCAGGGGGGCGACGTCGAAATTGACCGCAGCGTATTGGAGAAAATTAATCCGCCACTGGAGCATTTGCTGCGTAACGCGATCGCGCATGGTATCGAAGAACCGGCGCAGAGATTGCAGGCAGGAAAACCTGAAACCGGACAAATCACCATACAGTTGCGTCAGGAAGGCAACGAAGTGAACATTACTCTCAGTGATGATGGCCGTGGTTTGAATTTGTCGCGCATTCGTGAAGAAGCTCAGCGGCTTGGCCTCATTCAAGGTGATGAAGCACTCGATGACGACAAAATCATGTCATTGATTTTCATGCAAGGTTTATCCACGACCGACTCCATCACCGGAATCGCCGGTCGCGGGATAGGTCTGGACATCGTCCAGAATGAAATTTCGATGCTGGGTGGCCGCATCCATGTGAATTCTGCTCTCAATCAAGGAACAACTTTCAATATCTACCTGCCGCTCAGTCTGGCAGTGACACAAACCATGATGGTGCGGGCTGCTAAACAAACTTATGCAATACCGACCTTCATCGTCGAGCATCAGCGCGAATTTGATCCTGAGATGTTGAAAAAAATCTATCAGGATCATCGGATTGAGTTTAATGGGAAAAAATATCTATTCGCTCATCTATCGCATTTATTAGGTGAACTCGATCATGTTCCTGATATTACTAAGCATAGTCATGTGCTGTTTTTGCACAGCGGCACGCAGTATCTGGCCATTCATATCGATGAGCTGATCGGGGATACGGAAGTGGTGGTTAAAAACATCGATTCACAACTTGCGCATGCGCCGGGTGTGGAAGGCGTCACCATCATGGGCGACGGCGAAGTGATTTTAATCCTGAATCCGGTGAAACTGATCCAACGTGCGGATGCACAAAAAATTTTCAGCACGCCGGCTTCAGAACTAGGCACCGCTCCTGCAAAGCGATCCATCACGGCACCTACTGTCATGGTAGTTGATGACTCATTAACCGTGCGCAAGGTTACCTGTCGTTTGCTGGAGCGTGAAGGCTGTGATGTGTTGATTGCAAAAAATGGAGTAGAGGCTGTTCGAATACTTAAGGACAACATCCCGGATGCTATGTTGGTTGACTTGGAAATGCCTAAAATGAATGGCTTTGAATTGATCAAGCAAGTACGCGCTAATCCAATCACTAAAAAGATTCCGATCATCATCATCTCATCGCGTACCGCAGATAAGCATCGGAAAATTGCCAAAGATCTGGGCGTCAATATATTCCTCGGCAAGCCTTATAAAGAGGACGAGTTATTGAAGCATTTGTCTGAGTTGATCAGAAAATAGCATGGTAAAAAGGGCCGCATTAGCGGCCCTTTTTATTGAATCTTTAATAGGATTGGGTTGTTCTCAAAATTCTGCGGAGTGGTTAAAGCAGTTCCTGTTTTCTGCTGCAGATTGCATTTATTAAGCCACAAAATGTAAACATCCATTGATAAAATCCAGGGCTATAATGAATGCAATCACTGCTGAAAAGGAGCTTGTTGTTATGAATGAATATATCGCCTGGTTTGATCAGTTGACAATGAGTCATGTAGCCATTGTGGGCGGTAAAAATGCATCGTTGGGTGAAATGATCAGCCACCTCTCGCAAGCAGGTGTCAATGTGCCGACAGGCTTTGCCACCACGACCAAGGCTTATCGGGAATTTCTGATTGCCAATGGATTGGTTGAGGAGATCAATCAAATCTTGAATGATTTGGATGTCGACGATATCAATGCGCTGACGACCGCAGGTAAAACAATCCGTGCCTGGGTGCTCGATGCAACCCTGCCGGATGCCATTTTGCAGGCAATATCGCAAGCTTATGAGCAGCTTGTTGCCAGTAGCGCTGGTCATGAGGATATTTCGTTTGCGGTGCGCTCATCGGCAACTGCTGAGGATTTGGCCGATGCATCGTTTGCTGGCCAGCAAGAGACATTGCTGAATGTGCATGGACTGGAACAGATTATTGCTGCGATCAAAATAGTATTTGCTTCACTATATAACGACCGTGCCATCGCTTATCGTGTACACCAACAATTCCCGCACGATAAGGTGTATCTGTCTGCCGGTATTCAGAAAATGGTGCGTAGCGACCTGGGAGCCAGTGGCGTGATGTTTACACTCGATACCGAATCCGGTTTTCGTGATGCGATTTTTATAACATCTGCCTATGGTTTAGGTGAAACGATTGTGCAGGGCATTGTCAATCCGGATGAATTCTATGTGTACAAACGAGGATTGAATGCTGGCCATCCGGCCATTCTCTCGCGGCGGCTCGGTACCAAAGCCATTGAGATGATTTATGGCGACAAACAGGATGTCAAGGGTACCTTTACGCTGACGCGTAATGTCGAAGCTGAGCGCTGCGCCCGTTTTTCTTTATCGGATAGCCAAGTGGAAGCACTGGCGCGTCAAGCCATGATCATTGAGCAGCATTATGGTCGTCCAATGGACATTGAATGGGCCTTGGATGGATTGGACGGGCAGTTGTACATCGTGCAGGCACGTCCCGAAACGGTTGAAAGCCGTGCCAGTCAAGTCATCGAACGATTCAAGCTGAATGATCCAGGAAGCGTGCTGGTCGAAGGCCGCGCGATTGGGCATAAAATTGGCCAGGGTACAGCCCGCTTGATCATGGGAATTGATCAGATGCATGAAGTTCAGCCCGGCGATGTGTTAGTGACCGATATGACCGATCCGGACTGGGAGCCTATTATGAAACGAGCCTCTGCGATAGTGACCAATCGCGGCGGGCGCACTTGTCATGCAGCGATTATTGCGCGTGAAATGGGGATTCCTGCGGTGGTGGGTTGCGGCGATGCAACGGCGCGTATTCAGGATGGTTCCACGGTTACGGTTTCCTGTGCCGAAGGGGATACGGGATATGTGTATGCTGGGTTGTTGCGTTTCGAGCATACTACCGCAGATACCGGTAAATTACCGGATTTGCCGGTGAAAATCATGATGAATGTCGGCAATCCGTCGCATGCTTTTGCATTCTCCCGCATGCCCAATCAAGGGGTTGGACTTGCCCGGTTGGAATTCATTATCAACAACATGATCGGCATTCATCCCAAAGCGCTCCTGGAGTTCGATCAATTACCCGATGCATTGAAAGCTGAAATTAGCAACCGTATCGCGGGATATGCGAATCCGGTCAGCTTTTACGTGGATAAACTGGTCGAAGGCATTGCCACGTTAGCAGCCGCTTTTTATCCGCACCCGGTGATTGTGCGCACATCCGATTTTAAGTCGAATGAGTATGCCAATCTGATTGCTGGCAGCCGCTATGAGCCGAGCGAAGAAAATCCGATGATTGGTTTTCGTGGCGCATCGCGCTATCTTGCACCGGCTTTCCGGGATTGTTTTGAGCTCGAATGTCAGGCTTTGCGGACAGTACGCGATGATATGGGGCTCACCAATGTTGAGATCATGATTCCATTCTGCCGTACATTGACGGAAGCCGAGCAAGTGACCGCGTTACTGGCAATGCAAGGATTGATGCGTGGAAAGAATGGGTTGCGCTTGATCATGATGTGTGAAATTCCTTCCAATGCGGTGCTGGCTGAAGAATTTCTGCAGTATTTCGATGGTTTCTCCATCGGTTCGAATGACATGACCCAGCTAACGCTCGGTATCGACCGTGATTCCAGCTTAGTGTCGCATTTGTTCGATGAGCGCAATCCGGCCGTCAAGAAACTGCTGAAAATGGCTATTGAGGCGTGCCACAAACAGGGAAAATATATCGGTATCTGCGGTCAGGGGCCTTCAGATTACCCGGATTTTGCTGTCTGGTTGTTTGAGCAGGGAATCAGCAGTTTGTCGCTCAATCCCGATTCTGTGGTCGAAACATGGCTGGATTTGGCAAAATTGCATCGTGACTAAGCAAAGGCGCACGGTTTTTTATTTGTCGGACCGCACTGGTATCACGGCGGAAACGCTTGGACATAGCTTATTGACCCAGTTTGATGGCATCGATTGGGAAATTATTAATGTGCCGTTTCTGGATGATCTTGAAAAAGCCCGGCTGGTACTAGTGCAAATTAATCATGCCATCGAACGCGATGGTCAACGACCTTTGGTGTTCAGTACCTTGCTGCAGCCGGAAATTCTTGAGATCATCAAGCAAGCCAATTGCCGTGTATTTGATTTTTTTGAGACCTTCATCAATCCCATCGAAGTAGAGCTAAATCAGCCCTTCGCCCGTATGGCAGGACGTTCGCATGGTTTGCAGCATCACTGGTCATATTTCAAACGCATTGCGGCGATCAATTATGTATTGGCGCATGATGATGGCGTCAATCCCAAGAATTTTGCCGATGCCGACATTATTTTGATTGGTGTTTCGCGTTCCGGTAAAACGCCTACCTGCCTGTATTTGGGATTGCAGTACGGCATTGCGGCTGCGAATTATCCGCTGACGGAAGAAGATATGCCTATTTTGCAATTACCGAAAGTACTGGAGAGTGTTCGCAGTAAATTATTTGGATTGACGCTCAGTGCTGCACAATTGCATTTCATCCGGCAGGAACGTCGTCCGAACAGTCAGTATGCATCCCTGGCGCAGTGCCAGCAGGAAATTCAATGGCAGGAATCGCTGTTTCGTCAATTCAATATTCCCTATCTGGATACGACACGTATTTCAATCGAAGAAATTAGCGCCATCATACTCAATCGGTGTGGACTGAAGCGGCAATTGTATGGTTAATGCGAGCGTGAGCGGGGGGGGCGCCATGGACGTGCGATGGATCCCACCGGCAGCGGCCGGTGGTGCCTGATTAAAGTTCAATCTTATTGATTAGGTGCGGCTGGAGGCGTTTGCTGGGGTGCTTGCATTTCAGTCACAAAGATTTCAACGCGGCGATTTTCTGCTCGATTTGCGGGCGTGTCATTTTCTGCGACAGGTTCATGAGAACCGCGGCCATCAATCTGGATGCGATTGATCGATACCCCTCTGCTCGCTAAATAATCGCGAGTGCTGGCAGCGCGGTTAACCGACAAGGGATTATTAATGGCATCGCTGCCGGTGTTATCCGTATGTCCAATAATGGTGATGGCAGTACCGGGATTATTTTGCAAACTGGTGGCGAAGTTGTCCAAAATCGGTCTGAATCCCGGTTTGATGTCAGCCCGGCCGCTATCAAAAGAGATATCGCTGGGAATATTCAGCTTGAGGCGATTGTCCTGGGTTTGTGTAACCTGCACGCCCGTGCCGGCGGTGGCGGTTTCCATCTGCCTTTTTTGCTCTTCCATTTTTTGCGACCATAAGTACGCAGCGCCCGCTCCTAGCAGAGCGCCAGAGCCTGCTCCGATGGCAGCTCCTTTTCCGCCACCGATGAGTGCGCCAATTGCTGCTCCCGCGCCGGCGCCAATTGCGGTTCCTTGTGCGGTGCCGCGTTGTGTGTCGGTCATGGTTGCGCAACTAATGAGTGTGATGATCATGGTGGAAATGATGAGTATTTTTTGTATTTGCATCCGTTTCTCCCTATTGGTGTGAATAAATTGTTTGCTGTAGCAAAAAGAATCATTGGAATTCTTACTAACGCAATGCCTGTTCAATAGTTACATTTTTTTTGACGATTGCTTGCGCACGTTCAATTTTTACCGTGTCTTTTTTGAGAATTTTTGCCTGATCGATCGATTTGATGCTAATGCTATGCTCGCCAATCGGTACATTGCCGAGTATATAAAATCCTCGCTCATCGGTAATGGAACGAATTTGAGGCGATTCAGACAGGAATACTTCGACTTTCTCAGCAAGTGGTTCATTGTTCTCCCCGAATGTCACGATGCCGGCAATGGCCCCGTATTGGGCGCCGGTACTGGTTGAAGGGGTGATTTTGTTGGCAATCGAGCGCACCATTAGCAGGATGGTTTCTGACGCAAATCCGGCGGTAAAAGCTACAGCCACGGCATTAGTCGTGTTGCTTGGGTCAATCAGATAATAAGCAAGAATGGCAAGGAATGGCGCTGAGATAAATTGCACGATTTGAAAAATCAAATACTCACGGAATTCATATTGCGTAAGTTTGGGCTGCTGCTCGGTTGCAATATGCTCTGTGCTGACTTGCTTTTGAAGCTCCGGCAACCGCCTGGTTAAGCTGATGCTGCCTCCCATCAGTGCCAGAATGATGAAATATAGCGGAACCAACAGGCCGTCACGCACTTGGCAGGTTGTCGTCTTATTATCAGCATCTTTTTCGCAAGTGTCGACATAACCACCGATATTGATCGCCCATGCACCGAAAATCGGTTCATTTTTCGCCTCCTTTTCTACAGGAACAGATGTTGATTGAGGGCAACTTAAGTTTTTGCCGGCGCCATTCAAGGAGCAGCCAATGAATACGGAAATCGGCTGATTACGCAGTGTTTCAACGGATTTGCCATGAAAGGGTTTAAGAAAAGGATAGAAAGTCAATAGTAGTGCAAGCAACATGAAGCTATAAGCAAAAATCATCCATCGATACCTTTGTTGAGCTCTTTCTTCTTCAAGCCTTTGTCTTTTTTCCGAATCAGGTTCTTCAGCGGGGAGCGGGCCAATTGGATCCGAAAAAATATGTACGAAAACGATGCAGATGAAGATGATACCTGGAAAAATGGGAACGCCGCTACCGGGTGTGTGTGCGAAGAATGCAAACAGGAAATTGATGCTATGAGCGGAAATCCAGAACCAATTAGTGATCGACCATTTTCTGAGTGACGACCAATAGTTAGGCAAGTGCGTATTATCAGATGGAGAGGGAGTGTCCTGAGAGGCATCATTGTCATCAGACCGTTGATCCAATGTGACCTGAGCGTGTTTGTTTGTTTTATCCGTACTCATTGTATTAGCCTTTTCTTATTTTGAACATTGAATAAAAGCAGCTTTGATTGTTACTGAGTGATTGAATTTCTTATCGATGATAGCTTAAAGTTATTTCTGATGAATCACAATGATTTACCTGATCCATCGATTAAATGAACAGAGCCGGCGCCAAGGCTCGTCAATGGATAACGAACAATGTTTCCTAAAACCTATGAATGAGTACTGCAACCATTTTTCAATAATCAAAGAGTGCCAATCTTGCTCATTGGAATAGTTGTGCAGAGCTATCTTTAACCGGTGGCGCGATCTGTTAGGGAGAATGAGGAATTTCATCATAAGTGTATACATACACACCAGTAATTGTGGCGATTGGCTTGTTTACGGGCATGTTATTGTGCCAGGAAGTAGGGCGGCGGATCGGTTTCATCAAATGACAAAGCATCCGGCAGAAGCAGGTTCGGTGAGCACAGGTGCGATGGAAGCGGCCATAGTTGCTATCACGGTATATGTGATTCTCGACATTGAGTATCTGCGTTTTGGCATCATTTGGGTGATTGCTGCGGATCGAGTTGATTGAACTGCGTCAGAGCATGCAAGAATGATATGTGCTGTCAATCAAAGCGTGAGAAGATAATTTGCCGCTGCTCTCAGATTTATTTTCCACGCATAAATAGCTTATCCAAATCAGCCAAGCTGGTTTCAAACCAGGTAGGTCGTCCATGATTGCACTGATCTGCACGTTCGGTGATTTCCATTTCGCGCAGCAGAGCGTTCATTTCTTCAATGGTCAACCTGCGGTTGGCGCGGATTGCGCCATGGCAAGCCATAGTGGCCAGTATTTCGTTGCGTTTGGCGGTTAAAATCTGACTGGCGCCGTATTCATGGATTTCGCTTAGAATATCGTGGGTGAGTTGTACAATGTCAGCATCCTGCAGCGCCGCCGGAACTGCGCGCACGGCCAGTGCCGTGGGTGAAAGTACTGCGATTTCAAATCCCAACCGATCCAGCGTTGCCTGATTTTCTTCTGTCAAGGCGATTTCCAGGCTATCAGCATGAAAAGTGACCGGAATTAATAGCGGTTGCATGGGGATGATTTGCTGATCGAGCGCTATTTTAAGTTTTTCGTACATGATGCGCTCGTGTGCCGCGTGCATGTCGACAACCACCAAACCGCGAGTGTTTTGCGCGAGAATATAAATACCATGCAGTTGACCCAGAGCGAAGCCGAGGGGATGGCTATCCTGTTTGTCTTCCATCGGGGGCAATGGATTTGTGCTCGTATTGGACGAAACAGTCGCCGTATTAAGCTTTATTGGCGTATAAGCATTCGTTTCTTTGCCAAACAAAGTGCCATAAAAACCGGTTGGTTGCGCCACTGTATTGACGCTTGCAGGTTTCCCACTCGGATAACTGGGAAATGATGCGGTGACCGGGGTAGATGGGCGAGTTTCCGTTTCCCGATGGGGTGCGGCCAAAGCTTTGTTGATCGCATGAAAAATAAATTGATGCAGTGCGCGGGATTCACGGAAACGAACTTCTGTTTTGGTTGGATGCACATTGACATCCACGCTTTCAGGATCGATGTCAAGAAATAGAACAAAGGCCGCATGCCTATCCAGATGCAATACATCCCGATACGCTTCGCGCAATGCGTGCGAGATGAGTTTGTCGCTGACAAAACGGCCATTCACAAAAAAATATTGCGTATCTCGTGAAGAGCGGGCATAGGCGGGCAGTGCTACCATGCCATGCAAACGGATGTCGGTTGATTGTTCATCAACTATAGCCGACGTTTGGCTAAATTCTTCCCCCAGTACTGACTGGATTCTTTGTGCTGAGCTCCCGACTCGTAACTGGCGGCGGACTTTTCCATTGTGGTGTAAAACAAATTCGATGTCAGCCCGCGCCAGCGTGATTCGCTTGAATACTTCATCGCAGTGCGCGAACTCAGTGGCTTCAGATTTTAAGAATTTACGCCTTGCGGGAATATTAAAATATAAATCGTTGACATCCAACATGGTTCCCGAGGCGAGGGGAGAAGGTTCAGGTTGAGAAACGGATTTGCCATCGACATGCAGTTGCCAGGCATGATCTTGTCCCGCTTTGCGGCTGGCTAAAGTTAGCCTTGCCACGGCTGCGATGCTGGCCAGCGCTTCGCCACGGAAACCCAAGCTGGTGATTTTGTGTAAATCTTCCAAGGTACTGATCTTGCTGGTGCTGTGTCGTGTCAGCGCTAACAGCAGCTCATCTTTGGCGATACCTGTGCCATCATCTATGACGCGAATTTGCTTGACGCCCCCTTGTTGCAGTTGTACGGTAATTTTTTTTGCGCCCGCATCCACACTATTTTCCAATATTTCCTTGAGTGCCGAGGCAGGACGTTCGACCACTTCACCCGCAGCGATCTGATTAATCAATAATTCTGGGAGAGGTTTAATTGTGGTCATCGAGAAAGGAATCGCTAAAAATTGCTATTATAATGGCGAAGTTTAGGTATCACGTGTAATTTGAAGAATCATCAAACTGTATCCATTGATTGGGAGGTAGTGATGTTATCAATAGATAGATTGAGAGCACATATTCCAGATGCCGTACTTGATCAAATTCCCGATTGCGCTGAGCAGTTTGCGATCAATACGCCGCTGCGATTAGCGCATTTTCTTGCGCAATGCGCGCATGAAAGCGCTGAATTTAAAGTGAGTGTGGAAAATTTAAATTACTCTGCCGACGGATTGAAGAAAATCTTTCCCAAATATTTTCCCAATAACTTGGCAGATAGTTATGCGCGTCAACCCGAAAAAATTGCTTCGCGGGTTTATGGCAATAGAATGGGCAATGGCGACGAAGCCGGCAAAGATGGTTACAAATTTAGGGGCAGGGGCTATATCCAACTGACCGGAAAAGATAATTATCATACTTTTGCTAAAACCATCGGCGACGATATTTTGAATGATCCCGATTTGGTTGCCACAAAATATCCTTTGTTGTCGGCTGCTTGGTTCTGGGATGTTCGCTTGCTGAATCAATTGGCTGATGAAGGTTTCAGCGATGCGGTCGTGACAAAAATAACCAAGAAAGTCAATGGCGGTGTCAATGGATTAGATGATCGTATTAAGCATTTCAATGCTTACTATGTATTGCTAGCCTGATAATCATCACCGTGAAACTTAACGCAATTGTCTGGATAGGAATCCTGATCACTGCAGTCTCGTTGCCTGCATGGGCGCAAGAAACGCATTGTAAGGCACAAGAGCAGATTATATTTTCTTGCTCGTTTGGCAAGAAAATGGTTTCAGTGTGTGCATCCAGCGATTTCTCAGTTAGTAATGGCTATATGCAATATCGATTTGGACCAAGAGGTGCTTTGGAACTGGTATTCCCAGCATTGACCGAGACAGTGGATTCGGTTCGTTTCATTCAGGCGCGAACAATGCTGTTCGCAGGTGGGGGCGGTGGTTATCTGCGATTTATCAATGGGAACTACCACTATATTGTTTATACCGCCATTGGTAAGGGTTGGGGCGCAAAAGACGGAGTTGCAATTGAGAAAGACCAGCGATTGGTGGCTAATCTGGCATGCCAGGATATTCCCATTTCCAAGTTAAGTGAGGAATTCTTTACGCACGCAGGTTTGTCGATCGATCAAAGCGAATTCTTAATTCCAGATACGGATTGAATCGGCGGCATAAGCCTTATGGTTTTGTCACGTTGGATGTATTTATCAGCAAATTGCGTGGTTGCAGAATGATTGTTTCGATGAATTCAGGAAGGGGCATTGCTTTTCCAACGAGATGACCTTGGATCACATCGCATCCTAATTCTCGCAAACGCTCATAAGTGGCCATATCCTCCACTCCCTCGGCCACTACATGCAGATTGAGCCGGTGGGCAAGACTGATCATGGAATCGACGATCCGATCATGGGTGCGTCTCGCTATCATGTTTTTGATAAATACCATGTCGATTTTGACCTCATCCAATGGCAATTCCAGCATACGTGCCATGGAAGAATACCCTGTTCCAAAATCATCCATGGCTAGCTTAAGTCCCATATCTTTCAACTGATACAGTGTATCCAGAGTACTTGGATGATCTTTCATGACCGCAGTTTCGGTTAATTCAATGGTGACTCGCTCTGGTGGTACCCTCCAGAGATTAAGTCCTTGTGCGACGAGTTCAGTGAGCTCTGGATCCAGTAAATCGTCTGCTGAGAAATTGATCGAGACGCCTGCATTAAGTCCTGCGTTGCGGTATTCGTAACATTCTCTAAGCGCTGTATGCAGCACCCAAAGCGTGAGTTTGGGCATGAGCTCCGTTCCTTCAGCAACTTGTATCAGCCTGTCTGTCCGAATGGGGCCATGGCTTGGATGGTCCCAGCGTAATAGTGCTTCAGTCGATTCTATTCTCCCGCTGGCAACATTGATTTGCGGTTGATAATCCAGGTGCAATTCATCCGCTTCAATGGCATTGCCCAAATCCGACCAGAGGTCGATTTGCAAAAGCAGTGAGTCTTCCGTTTCTGCAGCAAAAAGCTTGATAGGTTCTTGTTTGCGCTTTGCTTGACGTACCGCCGAACTTGCATCGCTCATCAATTGGTCCAGCTTGCAGTCATTGCTACGACTCAAGGACACTCCAATGCGCGGCGATAGAATAATGCTGCGCTTACCTGCTAAGAAAGGCAGAGACAGGATTCGTAATGCTTTATGTGCTGCTAACATCGCATGCGCATCCGATAGCAGGTCGATCAGCAAACAGCTGATTTGATAGCGACCTGTTATGCCGACCAAATCTTCCGAATTCATGGCATTTCTGAGCCATTCAGCGCTTCGCCGGATGATATCGTCGACCATGGCGAATCCAAGCACACCATCCAACTCGGCTAGTCGTTCGAAGTTGATAATCAATACAGCGATGCGACAATCAGTAGTATTTTTCTGATCATCCAATGTTTTAGAGGCTATTTGAACAAAATCCTGGTAAGAAAGCACAGCCAAACGTATTGGTGGAATGGCGGGTTGGAGTAATTTACAAATAGTATTGCTTGGCATCGATTCCATAAGCTCCCTGGGGTAGGTCACGAGTGATGGTATATTGAGCTCCCCCAGGACCCGGTGCCGTTGTTCTTAAATCCAATGTGATTGGAGTGCCATATGGTTTTTTCTTCGCATCACAGATAATCATGACGCTAGGAAGAAATCTTTGTGTGCGGTTATGCGTCAATACAATTGCTACTTCACCTGTATTAAGTTCAACAAGGCTGCCGACTGGGAACATGCCGATGCATTGGGTAAATTGTTCCACCAATGTGTAGTTAAGTCCGCTATTGGAATTATCCCGCAGCTCTTTGAATGCCTGAAATGGTCTTAAGCTTGGCATTCCCGGTTGTGGTGCAATCAATTCCTCATAGCAATCAACAATGGCAGCCATTCTTCCATAGGCGTGCAGTTTGTTAACGTACAAACCATGCGGATAGCCGCTGCCATTCTCACGTTCGTGATGCTGAGCAATGATTTTGGAAACTTCTTCCGGAATATCTGTCGATTGAGCGATGATTTCTTCGCCATAGCATACATGTTGCTTGATTAATTTGCGCTCGGCCGGTTTGAGAAACAAATTGCTCTTGGTTTGGATGTCTTTTGGCAAACGTAATTTGCCGATATCCATCAGTAGTCCACCTAAGCCAAGTATCGATAATTCCTTGCGCGGAAGACCGATGTGGCGACCGAATGCTAGTAAATGGACGGAGGTTTTTATCGCGTTGTCGTACAGTTCTTTGCCGGTTGTTTTGAGTTGAGCAATCAGTAGAGCAGCATCAGGGTTACGCACAACACTGGCACACAGTGTGTTGACTACTTCATGCGCTGCGCGTAGATCAACTTTAAGGTTGTGTTCTATATTGATGCTGATGTCGCTGAATAGAGTGGAAGCGATGTTGTAGGCTTTGGTGGCGGCAGGAGTTTCTTCTTTCGCTGTACAAGCATCGGTGTAGGTTTCCAAATGCTGAAAGAATGTGCTCAGCGTTTCATGCTCTTTGGTGCTTTTTAATTTGTTATTCTCACTATCAATATTTGGTGCAATGTCAGATGCTGTATGGGGGATAAGTTGCCGGGCAACGAATGGTTCGCTTCTGTCTATATCTATATGCACATGAACGCAATAGCGTTTAAGTAAATCAATATCCCCCTGGGATTGGATTAGAATGCCTTGGATCAAATAAGGTGTTTCAAGCCAAGAGCGATCAAGTTCGCTGACATACATTCCGCACTGTAGGTCATTCACGCTAACTTCGATTGTTTTTTTGTTGATCATCGTGGAAATATTGGCTGAAAGATGGAATAACGGTCCTATCGGTCAGATAGTTTGCTGTGTAATAAAAAAACAAAAGGCATGAGTTCTTCATGCTTTTTGTTTTAACGGCTACTTCATGGATTGCTTGAACAAACCGTATTAGCGTGGAGGGGTAACAAAGAATTCGCGCATCAAGAAATCTTCTAGTCCTGCTGTGTCTTTTTCGCGTGCAGATAAAACGACGACACGGTGGAGGCGATGTGATTCCCAGTTGAAATCCTCTTTATAATGTTCTCGAATCAACTGGATCATACGGCGAATGATGGCGCGTTCAACATCGCCATCGGAACCGGCTTCAACTTGAATCATTTGTAACCGAGGATTACTTTGTCCTGTTGTCCATGCGCGAAATGAGAATTCCGCTGTTCTTGGCCCTATGCGGAGAATCTGAAAGATTCCGCTGGTGCCTGGCATTTGCAAATTGCGCCTGACATTGGCCATGCGGACTTCATCTGCAGAAGGTTGCGCAGGAGGGCTGGCCGCCATGTCCTCCTGATTATCGAAAATTCCTTCTGAGCGGCGGCGTGCCTTGGACTGCTTAATATACTCGGAAAGATCCGTTGGTGCATCTGGCGCAGCCTTAGGGGGTGTTTTGGTAGCGGATTTTCCTTTGGTGGACTGTGTCGGTGCGGGTTTGTTGGGTTTCTCAGACGCTTTCTGTTTTGCTTCTGCGCGCGATGGGCTTTGAGATGGGCGTGGCGGTAATTTTTGCACAGGTTTCGGTTCTGCCTCTACGACTTTAGGTTTTTCCTGAGATGGAGCCGGAGTGCTTGGCGCAGAAGCTGGCAGCGAGTTTTTTGCGTC
>JAGOKN010000048.1 GCA_017994575.1 Nitrosomonas sp. | reverse complement strand
TTGATGAAACTCAAGAAATAAAAAATCAGAGGCGCAAAACCAAGAGGTTGAGTCCCTCTTTTTATTAACCTAACTGGTACACTCTTCGCGCGCTATTTGGTACCCTTTTACTCCGCCATTGACAGCTGATTGCACATATCTCTAATCGTCTCTAATACAATCCGATTCTGCTGTTCTGCCTGATATTTCTGAGCCTCTAAATCTTGAGCAACCCGCATCAGTTTCAACCAAATCTCAACTCGAGGATTACGCTTGCCCGACAATATATCCGAAACATCGCCCACAGATAAACCTGCTTGCAGAGCAAGTTTTGCCGGCCCAAAAGGCCGGCAGAGATTCAAAGTCGTGCCTCGTATTCGCTCCTTCTGTTCTGGCGAGACGCCATATTCAATCTGAGCCTCTGGATTCTCTCCTAAATATAATTGCTCTTCCCAGCGATTTGCTTCTTTACCGATATACTCAATTGCTACTACTTGTATATATCGACTTTGTACAATTCCTCGATCTAAGTAATCTGCAAAGTTGAATTTATCCTCAGGATGTAAATGATATTTCGCTAAAGATTGTAATCGACAAGCTGCGAAATATGGTCTTCGAACTCACAGGGAAAATAGTAATTCTCCAGCAGGATCTGGGTCTTTAGTGAATCATGGTATTTATAACCGGAGAGCAGGTCAACAACACCAAAATCCTATTGGCAGTTACGTACCTTTAAGGGCTTTAACCCAAATTTAGGCAACCATCTGTCCAGATTGCTTTGACGACGTACAATTGTAATACCAGATCCCGTATTATGGAGAGACCGTGCAAGTTTTCCTTTCCTTTTATCGGCACTTGAAAGAAACTAAATTTTGATTTACTATCCATGTTACTAACAGTGTTATTCTTAGTTAGACCCGAGCGATAGTTGTCGGTAAACTGTCTGGTGCTGCGCGCAACAGACTACCATTAAAATAGTGAGGAGGTAATATGATTAAAAAGATGGAAGTGTTACTTTGGAAAGCATTGGGCGTACATATTGCCTTAGTTGCAATGATGGGTAATTCACTGGCTGGCGATCTATTCGGTGGTCCTGTCTTTAGCGCTAATCAGTCAATCGTCGCCTGCGAAATTGTCAACGTCAGCAATGCTCCTGTCCATATCACATCAAAGTCAATATTCGACAAATTAGGTGTGAACCTGTCGTTCAATGGCGACACCTGCGGCCCCACTTTATCTGCTTTTAAAGCGTGCTATTATCATGTTTCGGTAACTGGAAGCTCGGGCGTTCACACCTGCTTTATCAACATCGTCGAACCAAATGCCCGTGTACGAGCGACCGCCCATGCTCGCACCTCGTCGAACATTACGATCAGCGAATCACAAATGCGTTAAATCTTTATTTCTGACAAAATACCGTCATGCCATCAATGATGAGGGTAGTAGGTTTTGGGTTAGAGACAGCTTGATCAATTCGAGAAATCATTTGGCAAAGATCACCTCTAGACTAAATCAGCACAGGACAATTTATATACCGTCCAAATGGAAGCAGTTAGAGTTCAATGATATTACTGTTTAAACTATGTAGCACATGATATTCATTCATAGAATCAATATCATGTGCAATAATTATATTGCATCAACACTAACACCTGTCTAAGTCCTTTTAGGCACGTTCTACCACTAACCTTCTAGAAAAAATGTTGAGTTAATCTATTATTGTCTTTAATGCCAGAATGTTTTCCAGTTTGACTTGTGTCTTCCTAGAGAGTTTACGTTTACCATTCAGAACATGAGAAAGATTGGTCGGATCAATACCTGAATCTCTTGCAACTTTCCTCATACTCTGCTGATTGCACATGTCCCTAATCATCTCCAATATAATTTGATTCTTCTGATCCGTCTTATATTTCTGAGCCTCTAAATCTTGAGCAGCTCGCATCAATTTCAACCAGATATCAACTCGAGGATTACGCTTGCCCGACAATATATCGGAAACATCGCCCACAGATAAACCTGCTTGCCGAGCAAGTTTTGCCGGGCCAAAGGAGCGGCAGAGATTCAAAGTAGTGCCTCGTATTCGCTCCTTCTGTTCTGGCGAGACGCCATATTCAATCTGAGCTTCTGGGTTCTCCCCGAGATATAATTGCTCTTCCCAACGATTTGCTTCTTTACCGATATACTCAATTGCTACCACTTCAATATGTCGTCTTTGTACAATCCCTCTATCTAAATAATCTGCATAATGGAATTTATCCTCGGGATGTAAATGATATTGCGCTAAACATTGTGCATACGTTTTTAGCTGTTCCTTTGATATGGCTTTTCCAGTGTTTCGATCAAAGCATTTATCTGAGGCAATTGCTGAATCTTTGCAAAATGGCGCTATTGACTTCGGTAAATGCTTCAATTTAATATTTTCCTCATGATCATCTAAAAGAGTTGCATGGTTTATTTTTGATGCCTGAAACATCAATAAAAAATTGAATGGCTTGACTTGTTCGCTGTAGGGTTTGCCTTCATTATAAATCTTGAACCAGCGCAGTAAATGAGGACTGGTTGCCGAATAGCGGCTGACTGCCGGCAAATTCAATGCAGAATGATAGGTTAAATCAACCTGGTCAGGATTACCGTTTAACGAAGCACATAAAATTTGATACCAAAGATCGTACTGCCAGCGCTCAACTCCTATATCATTCAATGATATGCAAGGGTTGGGAATGAATATCGGAGCGTCTTTTTCGTCATAAGGTGGCCTCAAATGCCCCAGACCATGAGCAGAAGCTTTTCTAATGATGGGATGATTTGATGCGTCCAAGTTAAAAAGGGCATAACGCTTGGATGATACAGTCAAGCAATACAATGCCTCGAGTTCGGAAGTACGCTTGCCATTTTTCAATTTGAAGTTAACATCTTCAATTTTGAATAGTGGGCCTTTCTCCTCATAAGGATTCAAAGATGTAAACCAATCTTGAACCCATTTCGCTTGTTTAATGAATTGCGCCTCAGGCATCCCACTTGGCCGACTTAAAGCCATGCTGTCAGTATCGCAGAACACCCAATCGATACCAGCTTCACTTGCCAGCTTTTCAACAAGAGCCAGTTTTAAGCGTGCTGCCCCGGTAATTAAAGTGGCAATCAACGGATGAAAGTAATTACCCCGCGATTCGATGTTACGAATTAATGTAGGAAAGCTCTCTCCATTACCGCCAAAACATTCAATTTCCTGAAGTCTGTCATGTTCATTTACATTGAGTTCTACAAAAATCCCATAGCTCGTGGAATTAGCAGTAATTTTGAGTGCCAATTGCTCCGTATGTAACTGCGTTACACGATCCCCATCCCCGCTAAATTTCGCAATATCTAATTGTTGCTTTGCTTGGCTGCGCAATTCGATGAGGCGTCGAAAAAAATCATCACGATACGGATCGACTCTATACTCAGAATTACCTGCGATATTAATAGGCTTTAGATTTTCCTGTGCTGCCTTTGGTGTAAAGCTCAACGCTTGAATTATCTTTGGGGTGCGTCCTGTTAATATTTTTGAGGCAATACAATCCGCAAGCGTAAACCATAGAGGTTCTTGCGAAGTTAATCGGTTTAATGCGATGGTATATGAAGAGCTGTCATTATATTTAGCTCGCACAGGAAAAATATCATCATCAGGTTGAACTTGTACCAAGACAGCTAATTTAGCCCAAGCGTCTCGGTTCTTCAGATCATTGTAATGAATGTTATCAAGCAATGATTGAATCTCATCTGTTGACTCTGACCAATCAATACCTTGTGCAGTTACATACCGCCATAAACCCATTAAAGTACAAACAGTGGGATACATGGAAAGAAAGTCACAGTAAAGAATCTGAACGATTTCACGTCGATGATGAATTTCAGACCTCCCGCCATAGTAGCTGCTCATTAAAATACCGATTAGCTCATCTGGAAAATCTGATTGCGATTCCATCCATGATTTGATACCCATCTCTTTAAAATACGCTTTACCCAGACCTGCTTCACTAAAAATCTTGTGTATCGGCGTTTGATGCAAATGTAATTTTTCATATCGCGATTTCAATTCAACATAACATTCCCAGGTACATTGCACATCAAGAACTGCATATTTCAAATATTCCGATGTTAGAGCTTCACCGTGTGTTTCAATTGAATGCTTGCGGTTTTTTGTCTGCAGAAGATTTGTCAGAGACTCTAAGCTATGAGATTGAGCCGTGATTGCAGCCGCTAAGGTTTTCACATCAATGAAAAAGCCTCGCATAGCTGAAGTTTTGATTTTACGTCTGCGCATTCCTCGACTATCTCGCTGTCTAGGTGGAGCTGTAAACTGAATCAATGATGCCCGACTGTTCAGATGTTTAATTTGTATATAGGAGCGATATCGGTTTGAGCTTAACTGAAAAGTAAATCCTCCACGAAATGTTATACCCCGTGCAGAGTTTTGCCGAATTGCAAGACGGGCAATGTCAAATGGCAGATTAAAGCCCACGATTTCAGCCCGCAAATCATAACCAATTCCAAACAAGATCTCTTCAATAAAATCAGATTTGTCTTTAACAGATAGATCATGCTCGCAGGCATATGAGTTAATAACATTCAAATCATCTTCGCTAAGACTCTCACGGTTTAGTATCAAACCTTGTTGCCACAAAGTCGAATGGCGATAAACCTGATACGCACCAACTCGCAAATTTTGCGTCTCATCATTGGTTGTTTCACAATCAAATACAATTGTCCATTCAGAGGAAACATCCAAATTTTTACGCGTGTATTCTTTTGAAACCGACTTCTCTGAATTTACTGCATACGCTCTCTGCGCAATTGATTGGGGTTCAATAGTTATATTTGAATGATTCATATTAATTCTCCTCTGCAGGCGTTGAGTTGGTTTGTTTTATCGAAATATATTGATAAGCCACTTCAATCAAGTAATGACCAAAGGATCTGAGCTTCTCAATCAATAGCTCAAAGAAATCCGCGAGTCCAAGCAATACATGTCCTATGCGTTCTAGCATCGCTGGTTCTGTGAGGTTCAAGGGTTTTGGATGTGTCATTTGTGCATCGCTGGCTTTACGATGGCAATTGCGGCAAACGATACTAGTCGAAGCATCGAAGTCTTCTTGACCAATATGATGTAATTCAAGACAGCGCCAATCAGACTCACCGCATATGATGCAATACGGATTAGCTGATCCAAGGCGTTGCAAAGCTCTCTGTTTACGTTTTTCAAAATCAAGCTGTTTTGTTTGAGTTGTCATGTTCAAAGTCTCCTATAGTTAAACTACAATGCGATAAACTTGCTCGAAAGTTTCCCCGCCCGCATGATCGAGTCGATATAAAACATTTGGCCGGGCCTCCAATAAAAACGCTTTGTCTTTGATATCCCTCACTACTACATCCTTGAATGGATCTAAATGGCTCAGTTTGTTGGTTTTCAAAAATTTACCCACCGCATCAATGTACCGTCCTACTAGGGAAGCACTTTCATAGCCCTTAACTTGTATGTATTTCACTTTACCTTGGGAATAAATCATCACTTCCCTGATGCGATCATCTTGCTTAACCCGCCATCTTCCATTGTGTTTTTCTATTACTGTGTTTTGCGCTAAATAATGGCTAAGACGCTCGCGGGACACTCCAATTGATTTGGCGGATTTGGTGAGCGACTTGCCCAATCGCAGCTCTTTCAAACCCATTTCCAAATGTTTGTCATATTGAGGAGTTTGCAATCTAAGGTTTATATGTATTTCTGTTGGTCGTGGATGACCCCGTGCTTGGCTCAGGCTTAAACCTCTGCTTATACCCTTTGCAATACGCCGCTCATACTCAGCTTTATAATCGCGTGGTTTGCTCATAATTTCTCCTTAATGTTCAGTTAAAGAATCACTTATGAAATATGAAATTTCACTTGGGCAAGTTTAATAAAATGGTTTAAAAGCATTTCTTGATTAAAATGTATGCTGTAGAATAGTCTAATGATTACACCAGCTTATCTTGCTCAAGTACTTGTGCGTATGGGTTATGCTTTAGATGAGGAAAGTTGCAAACGTCGCCTTACCGATTGGCGCCAAAAAGGAATATTGCCGCCCTTAAAAGTGGCAGGTCGACAACATCACGGGAAAATCTATTATTGGGATGTGCCTGAAATTGCTGCGCAAGCTGTTACTGTTTGTAAGCTTTTCAAACTATATTCTCGAGCTGACTGGGTAATTCTATCGACTTGGTTTGCTGGATATGACATGCCGATTAATAAAGTACGTAAAACTTGGCTTAATAACCTTGAGATTGAAGTAAATTATTTAAAGAAACAGATTAAGTGCAATGAAGAAATGATAGATGCCTTGAGCAGACTAGATCGCCAAATTCAGCAACAAAAAAGAAAACCCAGTCCTTTTTTGCAATCTGAGTTCTTCATAAGTCTTGTTACTAACACATTTTATAATTCAGATTTCAATTTTGAAGATTTTGAATGTGAAACCGAAATAGATAAATTAATTCTGCTTATATATCCGACTATCTCTGCCAATAAAGAAAAAGACAATAACCTGATTGAAGTAAGGGCAATCAGTAATTTCCTTAACGAACATTTTTCCCTAGTTGCTCGCTATGAGTTAATTAACAATAGTTTGGATGAGAGCTTTGAGCATGCACATCTTAACTGGCGTAAGGCAAAGACTGTTCTCAGATGGGTCAATCGTGTAGTTTCATCTGATGCATCCAGAATCAGCAAAGAAGAGCTTCAATTTCTGCTCTTTATTGGGAGAGGTTTCATTATGATGAACTTAATTTTAAGAAAACTAGGCTATGGCGCAAAATTTGAAAATGCATTAAATGAACTATGTGTTTTGTTACAGTTAATCAATGTGGTCGAAATAAAAAATAAAATTCTAGCTCAAGAGAGTATTGCAGATGATGATTTATTTGCTAGATTGCGTGAACAGATAATGAGTATCTGGAAAAATACACCAATGGATAATTCATAGGAACTATCAATTGAAAACCACAAGTTCAAATTTGATTAATCTTAAAGATCAGCAATATTCACTTGATCTAAATAGTGAAGATGATGATTACCTTTGGGCCAAGCGTGCTGCTTACTGGGAAGATAAAGTTAATTCAAACCTATCAATACAAGCAAATCAGAAGCGGCGCAGAAAAAAGCCTATCGTACTAATTCTTAGCGGTCACGGTGTAAATTTACGTGTTGAGCGAGGTGCTTTATCCATTCAAAATGGATTTACTCATTACCCTCAGAAGCGTGAGACTTGGCTTTTATTTCCCGGTCAATCTAATTTACCTGAGCGTATTGTAATGCTGGATGGCAATGGGTCATTATCATTCGATGTGCTTACTTGGTTATCAAATCAGCAAATTCCACTGGTACAAATCAATTGGCAAGGCGAGGTTATTACTGTATTAGGGGGTAATAGCCATGCAGCAGATGCTCGACTAATTGAAGCACAACGAACAGTCATTGGCAGTTCAGAAGGATTAAAAATATCTCTTGAATTGATCAAGCAAAAAATCCAAGGATGCCAATCAACATTAAGTTTCTTTCCTGAATCCTTACCAAGAAATCGAGCACTGGAAAAACTGTGCAATTCCCTTGATGAATTAGATCGACCCATTGCTTCGATTGAGTTGCTACGCCTAATAGAAGGAAGAGCAGCCCTTGCTTATTTCAATTATTGGCAACAGATACCCTTGCAATGGAAAGGCATAGCTCGCAGACCAATTCCTGATGAATGGCGATTCATGGGAGCCCGAGAGTCATTTCTAAGTGGTTCAAATAGAAATGCTACTCATCCTGTCAACGCTATGTTGAATTATGTATACAGTATGCTGGAAAGTCAGGTGAGAATTGCAGCAGTAACAGAGGGGCTTGATCTCATGCTGGGGTTTTTGCATGCAAATCGGCCCAGTAGAGTAGCGCTGGTTTATGATTTGATGGAACCATTGCGGCCTCAAGCTGATCTTTTATTGCTGAAATTTATGACGAACCATAAATTCTCACTTTCGGATTTTATTTTAAATGAAAATGGGGGTTGTAGATTACATCCTCAGTTGGCAAGAAATATCGCTACTATGACAGTCGAGCACTCTGCCATACAAAAAATAGTGCAAGGGTTGGTTAACGATTTGCAATTGGCTGTTAAATAATCTAAATCATATATATGTGCAAATATTAAACAACCAATCAAAGCGGATATTATGTAGCCAATTCAAAACTAATTCTTATTAGATGAATAAAGGAAAAGATCAATTTGATAAAGTCTGACTGGAATGTTTTCAAATCAAAGTTTTCAGGTAACCCGCAATTCAATTTTGAATGGATGTGCTATCTGCTCTTTTGCAATGAGCATGGAAAAAACACAGGTATTTTTAGGTATAAAAATCAGTCTGCAATCGAAACCAACCCCATAACTATTAATGGAAAAGTAATTGGTTGGCAAGCCAAATTTTACGATACTGCTCTTTCGGCTCATAAAGCTGACATCTTAGAAATGCTGGGTAAGGCTAAGAGAGATTATCCAAACATCAATAAGATAATTTTTTATACCAACTCAGAATGGGGACAAAATAAGGGCAAAGAACCAGCTGGAAAAATTGAGATTGATAACAAAGCCAAGGAACTCTCTATAGATTTAGAGTGGCGGTGTGGAAGCTACTTTGATTCAGCTTTTGTTGTCGATAATAACAAACGAGTTGTATCTCATTTCTTCAGAGAATCAGATGGTGTTTATGAATTGTTAGAATCATTATCATTTCATACGGAAACGGTATTATGTGATATAGAAAGTGAAATAGACTTTAATGGTCAAAAAGTTGTCATAGATAGATCGGAGATTCTATCGAAAATTGAGGGCACTACGAAACAAGCTATTATCCTTAGTGGAGAAGGCGGCACGGGAAAGACAGCGCTTATAAAATCTCTGTATAAGGATAAGCACCCCGATTCCGCGTTCTACGTTCACAAAGCTACAGAGTTTTCTGTCAATAAAGTTGACGAATTTTTATCAGGGGTTTCACTCAACGATTTTATCAAAGCTCACCAAGGAGTCTGCACTAAAATAGTCGTAATTGATTCAGCAGAAAACTTACTCAGTTTAGAGAATAATAATCCATTTAGAGAATATGTATCGGCCTTATTGAAAGCTGGATGGAAAATCTGGCTAACCACTAGAAACAATTACCTTGATAATCTAACATTTCAGTTCATTGAGGTCTATAAGATTGCGTACCAGTCTATCAATTTAAGTGGTTTGACACCTGATCAACTAGGCAATCTTTCAAAGAATTACAATTTTCAACTTCCCCAAGATCAAAGATTAAAAGATCTAATCACCCTGCCGTTTTATCTCAGGGAGTATCTTAAACACCACCAAGAAAGCAAAAGCTTAAACTACACAGAATTTAGAAATTCCCTGTGGCCAAGAGTAATTACAAAGGGTTCCCCTCAAAGAGAACGCACTTTCATTGATATGGCGATAACGAAAGCAGATAGTGGACGTTTTTTTGTTCAGTTAGACTCTGGAACTAATAATCAACAGGTAGAGAATAATCTCAGCGATGACGGCATTATTAGTTATGAATCTCCACATGGTTACTTTATAACTCATGACATCTATGAGGAATGGGCCCTAGAAAAACATCTTGAATCCATATTCCTCGTTACTGAAAATGCTTCGTCTTTTTTTACTGAAATAAAACAATCGCTGTCCATTAGGCGAGTATTTAGAAAATGGTTCTCTGAAAAGCTTGAAGATAAGGATCAAGAGATAATTGCCTTTATCCAAGGTAGTTTAAATTCAGATGAAATCCCTAAGTTATGGATAGATGAAGTTCTCATATCAATATTGCTTTCAGATTATTCTGAATTTTTCTTTAGTTCGTACAAAAATCGATTATTAAATGATGACTGGTCTTTGCTAAAGCAAATATGTCTACTCATTCGCTTGGGCTGTAAAGAAGTAGATAATACATTTTTTGAGAAAATTGGAGTGTTCAACACTGATTTTCTTTCCATGAAATATGTTTTAACAAAACCAAAAGGAAATGGGTGGAGGTCGTTAATAAAGTTCATTTATGAAAATAATCCTTCTTTTGGAGAAGACAAGTTTCGCTTTATCCTCCCGGTCATACATGATTGGAACAACAGTATTAAAACCGGTGAGACGACGAGGCATTCAAGCTTGATGGCGTTGAAATATTACGAATGGACGATTACAGAAAATACCTATATCACAAATGATGATGCAAGCAAAAACCTTATTCTCACTATCCTATATGGTGTGCAAGAAATTTCCACAGAGCTCAGCCAGCTAATTGACCAGATAATAGAGAACAAGTGGAAAAAGCATAACGATCCATACAATTTATTGAGTCAGTATATTTTATCAAAACTTGAGTGTTTCGGAGTAGCCAATACGCTGCCGGGAAAAGTGATTGGCCTCGCCAAACTTTTTTGGATATACGAGCCGCCAAAGAAAGATATATATTATGGTCCCCCCCCAACTGGGGTAGATCATTACTTCGGTGTCGAACACGATTCCCAAAATTATTATCCTCCTAGCGCCTACCAAACACCTATTTACTGCTTATTGCAGGCAGATCTGAAACTTACGCTAGATTTTGTCATTGAATTCACGAACGTTGCGACTGAAAAGTATGCTACATCATCTTTGGATCAGAATGGAGTGGAAACGGTAACAGTAGTTCTCAAAAATGGAAGCTCAATCAAACAGTATATCAACAATCGTCTTTGGTGTTTATATCGGGGAACCCAAGTAAACTCGGATATTTTGGAATCTATTCATATGTCGCTTGAGCGGTTTTTACTTGAACAGGGCAAGCATTATTCCTCTGAAAATCTCGAAACTATTCTCTACTATATTTTGTCACGCACCAATTCGGCGGCACTGTCCTCACTGGTTTCTAGTATTGTGGTTGCCTTTCCCGAAAAAACGTTTCAAGTAGCCAAAATACTCTTTAGAACTAAGGAATTCTTTATTTATGACACTCTCCGTCATATGTTGGATCAAACACATAAAACGCAGCTAACAATGTTGAAAAACAACTTCGATATAAATCGCATGAATGAGTTGCATAAAAACGAAAGGATCAGCGCTTGTGATGAAAAGCACAGAAAGCTTACATTGGAACATATCATGTTGCAGTATCAATTTTTTAGGAGCGGCGAAACCAGCGAAGCAGAAGCCGATGAGCGACTTGAAGAAATATCGAAGATATTGGACGCTCATTACGATGAATTGCCTGAAAAAGAAAATGAAACTCACGCCGATAAAACATGGCGCCTCTATCTGGCACGAATGGATAGGCGAAAAATGTCGCCTATAACAACAGAGACTAAAGATGGGGTTATGATTGAATTTAACCCTGAAATAGACAGTGAACTTAAAGAATATAGTGAAAATGCGCTAAAAGAATCTAATGAGCCTTATAAACACACTCAGCTCTTATTATGGTCTGAGAATAGACTTTATAGACGTGATGACTATAAGAAGTATATAAATTATGAATCAGATCCGCTATGCGCATTAGAAGAAGCTAAAGTGTTATGGTCAGAAATCATCAGCGGTGGCGACTCGGCTTCAGCATACTTTAATCGTTCACTACCATCAGTGGTTTGCGCTGTATTGTTCCGCGATTTTTGTGAAATGATGGATAGAGCGGATTTAGAGTTTTGCAAAGAGGTGGTTTTCTGTTACGGAAGTTTATTTTTAAAAAAAGGATACTTCTACCAAATTTCCGATGGGGTGCTGCCAGCCCTTTTAGTCTTGCCTCTTCTTCTTGAGCATTTTCCAGAGGAAGAAGGCAATATTAAGCACTTAATGATCTACGCTTTAATGCGCGAAGATTCAATAGATATGGGTATGACGAAATTTAATTCGTTACAAGCTCTTTGGAGAAAAGATTTTGACTTTGCACTATCTATTTATATCGGATATTTAGTCCTGGGGCAGAAACAGAAAGATATGCTTTCTGAATATAGAAAAACTGCATATGAGAATGGTCAATATGACATTGATATAGAAGATTTCTGGAATATTTTTTCGGAGAGTTGTTCTGATATTTTTGAACAAATATTAGATGAATCAATCAATAAGCATGTAATTGAAGATATTCACAAGTTCGATGTAGATATTTTATCAACCGCCTTCCGGATAGCTCCGCTGAAAACTGAGTGCAACGATGCAATCCCATACATCAAAGATATAATCACCATAATTTCCGCAAAAATCCTATCAAATGATAGAAATGAGAAAATTGATTACACAACTCGTCATATATTTATAGAAAAATATACCCAGTATGTTCTCCATCTCGACTTAGAAGATATCAATGATTATTTATGCCCATTTATAAATAATTTTTCTGTAGGTAAAGGAATTTCCGAATTAATTGAAGAATTTATTAATTCCGAAGATTATGCCAATAGACCTGATCATTTCTGGCGCGTATGGGAATTACTTAAAGATAAAGTCATTGAAACTTCCATTAAAGGCCCACGTCAAGATTATTCAAATCAAATAATCGAGTCTTATATGTTTGCACGAAATTTTTGGAAAGAAGATGCAAAGGAATGGCATACTTTTTCAAAAGAGCGAACGCCATTTTTTAACGAGCTAACCTCAAGGTTGAGTGGAGATTCATCTTATCTGTACAGCTTATCAAAGTTGCTATGCGGCTTAGGAAGTATTTATTTAGAAGATGGAATTCTATGGTTGTCGTCTGCTATCAAAAACAATGAAATCAGCCTCTCCCGGGACCGTCAAGATGACACCATTTATTATCTTGAAAAAGTCGCGAGAAAATATATTTTTATCAATAGGGAAAAAGTTAGGAGAAATGCAAAAATAAGATCTGCGATAATTTCTATTCTGGATTTGTTGATTAAAAACGAATCAATTGTTGGATATCTGCTTCGTGAAGATGTAGCATAAATACAGCTCATATGAAGTTAGAATCAATGTTCGCTTGTGGTTGAAAGCAGCCAATTAAATAATAAAAATTGTCAATACTCATTCAAATCTATTTTAAAAATTAACTTGAATGAACCGACATTGATTCCGAATGATTGTTTGAAATCGATTAAAAGCTTCTACCAATGAAGGCTATGGTATTGAATCATCAATTATCCTTCAACCGTTCTCACGGGAAGGATGCAAGAAATAAATGTTAACTGCTGTATTGAAAGAAGAGAAACGTAGTACCGGTTTTGCTGGAAAAAGATTAGTACTTGGAGAGGCGGGCGGAGCACAAAGAGCGATTGCGAGGTACAGCTTTGGTTCGCTGTCGGCCTGTTGGCCCTGCAAAACTTGCTCGGCAAGCGGGTTTATCTGTCAGTGATGTGTCCGATATTTTATCGGGGAAACGTAGTCCTTGAATTGAAATCTGGTCGAAGCTGATGCGAGCTGCTCAAGCTTTGGAGACTCAACACTATCAGTCTGATCAAAAGAACAAAGTTTTATTGGAGATGATTAGAAATAGATATAATCAGCAGAGTACAAGAAAAATTGCTAAAGAGTCAGGCATTGATCCTGCTAATTTATCTCATGTTCTGAATGGCAAACGTAAACTCACAGCATTAATGCGTGCAAAGCTTGAACCATTGTTAGGGAATAGCAATTCTTCAAGGAGTAGCTTATAAATTTAATGTAACCATCATTTAATCCCATTAAAGGCTGCTTAGTTTAAGTGGCCTTTTTAATATCCAATTTAGTTACAATTAAATTTTGCTGATTTGATTTAATCGGGTAACTTGATTAAAAACACTAGCCTCATTCAAAAGTGTGGTCAAAATTGTTCGCTTGGCCTTATATCCCTATACCCCGGCGGTGTTGCAGGAAGGTGCGGGCGGTAAATACCTGATCCAGCATTCGGCGGGCTCAGGCAAAACCAATTCAATTGCATGGTCGGCGCATTTTCTGGCCGATTTGCACAATGCCAGCCATGAAAAACTGTTTGATACCGTGTTGGTGGTTTCTGACCGCACTGTGCTGGATGACCAGTTACAGGAAGCGATTTTCGATTTTGAGCGCACGGCTGGCGTGGTCGCCACGATCAAAGGGGAGGGAGCTAGTAAAAGTGCGGAATTGGCGGCGGCGCTGTCCGGTGGCAAGAAAATTGTGGTTTGCACCATCCAGACTTTCCCTTTCGCGCTTAAGGCCGTGCAGGAATTGGCCGCAACGCACGGTAAGCGCTTTGCTGTAATTGCTGATGAAGCGCATTCGTCGCAAACCGGGGAGGCTGCAGCTAAACTGAAAGCCGTGCTATCGGCGGAAGAATTGCAAGAGCTGGCCGACGGCGGGGAAATCAGCACCGAAGACATACTGGCCGCGCAAATGGAAAGCAGGGCGGCGGAGAGCGGTATTACCTATGTGGCCTTTACCGCTACACCCAAAGCCAAAACCCTTGAACTGTTTGGACGATTGCCCAATCCTGATTTACCAGCCGGTGCGGACAATCTACCTGCGCCGTTTCATGTCTATTCGATGCGGCAAGCGATTGAAGAAGGCTTCATCCTCGATGTGCTGCAAAACTATACCCCTTATAAATTAGCGTTCAAACTCGCGCATGATGGTAAAGAATTGGATGATAAAGAAGTCGAGCGTAACGAGGCTCTGAAAGGCATTATGCGCTGGGTCAGGCTGCATCCTTACAATATCAGCCAGAAAGTGCAGGTGGTGGTCGAACATTTTCGCGAAAATGTAGCTCCTTTGCTCAATGGCAAAGCAAAAGCTATGGTGGTTGTTGGAAGCCGTATTGAAGCGGTGCGCTGGCGGCTGGCGATTGATGTCTACATTAAAGCTCAAGGCTACAAAATCGGCACGCTGGTGGCGTTTTCCGGTGAGGTCAACGATAGCCAATCAGGCAGCGAACCGTTCAGCGAAACCAGCAAGACCATGAACCCGAACCTAAAAGGGCGGGGCATCCGTGAGGCTTTCAATACAGAAGACTATCAAATCCTGCTGGTTGCCAACAAGTTTCAAACCGGATTCGATCAACCTCTGTTGTGCGGGATGTATGTCGATAAACGGTTGGCAGGTATTACGGCGGTGCAAACGCTGTCCCGCCTCAATCGCGCCCATCAGGGCAAAGATACCACCTATGTGGTGGACTTCGTGAATGACCCTGAAGAAATTCTGACTGCCTTTCTTACCTATTACGAAACCGCAGAATTAGCCAACGTCACCGACCCGCACCTAGTTTATGATTTACGCATGAAGCTGGACGCAGCGGGTTTTTATGATGAGTTTGAGGTCAATCGTGTGGTTGAGGTGGAGTTCAACCCGAAGGCCAAGCAAAGTGACCTGGCCGGTGCATTAGAGCCAGTCGTTGCCCGGATTTTGCATCGTTATAAAGCGGCTCAGGAAAAGCTGAAAGCTGCCAATGCCAAGGAAGATAGCAAAGCAGCCGAAGATGCTAAGTACGAAATGAACGCGCTTAACCTGTTCAAGCATGATATGGGCGCATTCCAACGTATGTATGCGTTCCTTTCCCAGATATTTGGCTATGGTAACACCGCCATTGAGAAACGTTTTATCTTCTACAAAAGATTAATTCCACTGCTGGAGTTCGGACGGGAACGTGAAGGGCTTGACCTCTCCAAAGTCATGCTGACGCACCATAACTTGAAAGCTGAGGGAAAGCGGACGTTAGCCTTGGTCGATGGCGAATATCCAAAACTGACACCAATGGAAGGCGCGGGTACCGGGCAAGTGCAGGAAAAGGAAACAGCATATCTGGCGGAAATTATTGCCAAGGTGAACGATTTGTTTGAAGGTGAATTGTCCGATGACGACCAGCTTATTTATGTTAACAATGTCATCAAGGGTAAGTTGCTGGAATCGAAAACACTTGTTCAGCAAGCTGCCAACAACACCAAACAACAGTTTGCCAACTCGCCTGACCTATCCAACGAGTTGATGAATGCCATTATGGATGCCTTGGCTGCCCATAGCACCATGAGCAAACAAGCCTTGGAGTCAGAGAAAGTGCGGAGCGGTTTGCGGGATATTTTGCTCGGCCCGGCGCAACTTTATGAGGCGCTTAGGGAAAGATCGGAAGGACACTCATGAATATGGCTGGGCTGTATTGGGGGAGCAGGATGGCGTAAAGCGGTTGAAAAACATTAGTGATAGATATTTAGATAAGGACAACGCACATGAAAGCCACCGAAGCCAAACTCCTTGATTTCTTAAAGAAGTCACCGCAATTCGTCATTCCCATCTACCAACGCACATATTCGTGGACCGAGAAAGAGTGTCGGCAACTGTGGGAAGATGTTGTCCGCTGTGGAAGAAACGATCATATTCCCGTTCATTTCATTGGGTCCATAGTCTATGTGGAGAGCGGGCTATCGCAGGTCACACATCAAGCGCCTTTGCTGGTCATTGATGGGCAGCAACGCCTCACCACTGTATCGCTGTTGCTGACGGCGCTGGCCGAAGCGGTAGGTGAAACGGAACCGTTCGAAGGCTTCTCCCAACGAAAGATTCGTAACTATTTCCTGTTAAATCCAGAGGAAATCGGTGAAAGGCATTTCAAACTTTTGTTGTCACAAACCGACAAAGACACACTGACCGCGTTGGTAGGCAAGCACCCGCAGCCTGATAATCATTCTTTGCGCGTATCTGAGAATTATGCCGCTTTTCAGAAGTGGATCAAGAGCGACGTGGTGAATTTGCCGACTCTCTGCAAGGGATTGGCTAAGCTGGTGGTGGTTGATATTGCTCTGAACCGCGACCAGGATAATCCGCAGCTCATTTTTGAGAGCATGAACTCGACAGGAAAAGAGTTGAGCCAGGCTGACTTGATTCGCAATTTCATATTGATGGGGCTAGAGCCTGCACTGCAAACGCGCCTCTATGAACAATTCTGGCGTCCTATAGAGATGGATTTCGGGCAAGAAGCTTACGGTACTCATTTTGATGGCTTCATGCGTCATTACTTGACGGTGATGTCGGGCGAAATTCCCAACACCAATGCCGTGTATGAAGCGTTTAAGACCCATGCCCGAGAGAGAAGGGCCGGTGCTGTGAGTGATGACAGTCATGTAGAAATGCTGGTCAGTACAATCCGAGATTATTCACGCTATTTTTGCGCAATGGGTTTGGGCAAGGAGATCGACCACGAACTGAGTCGGGCGTTTCATGACCTGCGCGAATTGAAAGTCGATGTGGCTTATCCATTCCTACTGGAACTTTATCGCGACTACGCTACACAGTACCTGAGTAAGTCGGATTTTGTGAGCGCGGTGCGTTGGGTTGAAGCCTATGTGTTTCGCCGTGCGGTTTGTGCCATACCCACTAATTCGATGAACAAAACTTTTGCTACATTTAGCAAGGCACTAAAGAAAGACCGTTATCTGGAGAGTATCGCCGCCCACTTTCTGCTACTTCCTTCATACCGACGTTTTCCAAGTGACGATGAATATGTACGCGATATTCAGACTCGTGATCTCTACAATTTCCGCAGTCGCAGTTATTGGCTGCGTCGATTCGAGAACCACGGGCGCAAGGAAGTGGTGCCAGTGGATGAATACACCGTGGAGCACATCCTACCGCAAAATGAAAACCTGAACACTGCGTGGCAAGAATCTCTGGGAGCCGAATGGAAACGTATCCAGCAAACCTGGTTACACACCTTGGGCAATCTGACACTCACTGGTTACAATTCGGAATACAGTGACCGACCATTTATTGTAAAACGTGACATGGATGGAGGCTTTAGCCAGAGTCCTCTCAAGGTAAATCAAGGGCTCGGTCAGGTTCATGTTTGGGACGAAAGTGCGATCATTGAGAGAGCTAAGCGTCTCGCCAAACTCGCCGTGCAAGTTTGGGAATCACCGAAGTTAGACGACGCTATTTTGGCAGCTTATCGCCCCAGGGCTGAGCCTTCCTCAAACTATACGATAGACGATCATCCACACCTGATTACACCGGCAATGCTCTCTCTGTTCGAGGCGTTTCGCAAGGAAGTACTGGCGCTTGATCCATGCGTCAGCGAGGAGTTTCTGAAGTTGTATGTGGCCTATAAGGCTGAAACCAACTTTGTGGACATTGTGCCACAGGCAAAGCGTCTGCGACTCTCATTGAATATGAGTTTTGCGGAGATCAGCGATCCCAAAGGGCTTTGCAAGGATGTAACCAGATTAGGTCGATGGGGTAATGGTGATGTGGAAGTGGGGCTATCCTCCTTGGAGGAGTTGCCCTATGTAATCGGGTTGGTGCGACAAGCCCTCGAAAAACAACTCGGAGACACATCTAACACATGATCCGAAGCCAAATCCCATATTTGAGTGAGTTTAAACAAACGACACCAAAGTCTAATGTTCGGGATAACCAATTGAAGATCATTAAATATAACCATTTGATTGCCTACTTGCTGATCTTTCACAATTGCCATACGATACGCAGGCATTATAAACGCTAGAGACTGAAGGCTTCTCTGTTAACGCCGGAATTAGTCGCCCCATTCACCCCTTATCGGAGGCATCCCAATCGTTTTAGCAGTATGAGCTACGGGAGCGGGATTGGATATCGTATGATAGCTATGATGTAACTGAGCCAAGTAGAAACTTTTGGATATTGAAAGGTGGCAAATTCTGATTGCTAATAGATATTAAGGATTTCTTTGTGATTAGCTCAATTGAAGAAGGCAGAAAAGAAGATGGCAATCGCTCAATTGCCGACAAAATAATTAAGCGTTTACATGACTTGGATTTAACGGTTGAAAATAATCAAGGCCGTTGGGCTTGGGAGTTACTGCAAAATGCAAAAGATAGTATCGCCGAAGAAGATGACAAAAAAATATCTGTAAAGTTAATACTTAACGAAAATAATATCGAGTTTCAGCACAACGGCGGACATTTCACGGAACTTGATTTAAGAGGTTTAATCAATCAGATTTCTTCTAAAGAAATTGAAGAAGGACAGCAAACAAAAAATACGGGGCGTTTTGGTACTGGTTTTTTGACCACGCATCTCTTATCAAGACGCATACAAATTAAAGGCATTGTACAAACTCAAATCGAGGGTTTTTGTCATTTCGATTTTTTATTGGACAGACAAGGGAAAACCACTAAAGACCTAGCGCCGAAAATTGAAAATGCTTGGCAAGCATTTCAAGAGTCTATTGAAGTTATTGGCGCTGACTACAACAAAAATAAATTTAACACATCCTTTCGTTATTTTTTGGAATCAGAAAGGCAGTTAACGATTGCTAAAATCGGCATTCTAAATAGCGGTGTAAAAATGTACCACTGAAGCGCACTAAATTTCGCGGCAATCGCGGAGTAATAGTGTACCAATCTGAAGCCTGTAAGCTAATGCGATGAGCATCAAGTGAAAGGCGATGAGG
>JAGOKN010000047.1 GCA_017994575.1 Nitrosomonas sp. | reverse complement strand
CCGCTGGTTTGCCATGCTTCGATATGAATTCGTCGTGCTTCTGATGATGACATCGTTCCTCCTTGTAAAAGGCTTGAGGATAGCGATGATGTATCAGGGTGTTAATGTGGAAGGGTTAGAGGCTTACTATACATCCTCATCGCCTTTCACTTGATGCTCATCGCATCAGCTTACAGGCGTAAGACTTGGTACACTTTTATTCCGCGTTTGCCGCAAAATTTAGTGCGCCTCAGTGGTACATTTTTACACCGCTATTTATACCACCAACCTCGCATTCGCAGAATGGAGCAACGTATTCATCGACGCCAAAATGACTACAGCGCTGCTGGATCGACTTACACATCATTGCCACATCATAGAAACCGGCAACGAGTCTTTCCGCTACAAACAAAGTACAGCCAATGCAAAGATCAGAATACAGCAGCGGGAAAAAGAAAAATACTCACCAGAAGAAAATCTGGTCGATTCGTAGTCAATTACAACAAACTAAAACATCAACAGGAGGTAAATTACCAACCCAGTCTGGTCGACTTATCCACAGATGCGTAGTATCCTGCGCTCTATTTTCCCCTGGTCAAATTTCAACCGTAATGGGGGGGGTCAATTTTAAACCGGTATCAACAGCCGTGATCAAATTGTACTATTTGGCTCTCAGCGATATCGCCAAAAAATGGTCTATGCCACTAAGAGATTGGAAACCGGCACTAAACAGGTTTACTATTCAATTTAACGAAAGAATGCCTCGCCATTATTAACCACCGTTTACACAAAATCTAGGACACCCCCAACAGGGGGAACCTCACTCCTTAAAGAGGTCTCACGAGAAACTATATTTCACTATTAACATTAATTCTTCAAGATCCTTCAACTGCGCAGGAGCTACTGACAAATTAAATGATTTATCCATCACAATGTTCGCGTTATTGCCTATGCACAACTTCCATTCAGCTTTTCTTGATAAATCAGGATTAATAGGATTCCCATCAATGCTTATTGAATAAGACGCAGGATTGCTCTTAACTTTAGCTATGAACATAACATTCGCAATGGCTGTAGTATCTATTACCTGAGCCAGGTAAGGTAATCTGAATTTATCAATTATCAAGTCCACGGAACCATTATTCTTGAATAAATGCCATTCATTGGGTAAGTCATGCTTCATATTCAGAGCAATATGCAAACCTGTTTCACTGTTTCGTTGCGTTATTGCAGCCAAGCTAGTTTTTAAGGCTTTCTCAGCTAACCCACGTAGCGATGAGCCACCTTCTCTGGCCGTATATTTCACATGCAGAATCACATCAGAAATGGTCTCGTAATCAAATTGCCTTACTTCTTTTGGAAGTTCAAGCCGCCATGAATTTATTGCACCGCAACCCTCAAAAGGAAGGTAGCGTTCATCTCTGAAATTCAATTCAAAGACACCACTATCGTTTTGGGCATTGCTGGCAGCAATCGATTGGATAGCCCCAACATTGTATACAAAACGCTCATCGTTACCAGGAACTTCAGGATACCCAGTTGTGTCAGGATTTGAATTTTTCCTATACCTATTGCTAACCAACGACAATTTTGCACTCACTGAGGTATAAGGTCCTGCAATACATGGCAAACTGATACTGACGGATTTTAATCTTCTGAAGTAGTGACCCGGATGATCCATATCATACAAAACCTCGGGTACTTCAAAATCGCAAACACCGGTTGCTCTGAGCATTACCAAAGCCAATGGATCTAAAAGGGAAAGAGAAATATGCTTGGTAAGCTCATACTCTCGTTTATTCTTATCAAGGTAACTGGTTTCCATGCGCTTGATATCATGAATAAGATGATCGGCACTTTGTAACCCTTTCTTCATGCTATCCCAGTAGCCATAGGAGATGAATGAATCATCATTTCCCAATTCAAAGCGATAACTTCTTTCGGCCTTTTTAGCAAAATCATGGGCCAGTTGATAGGCTCTGAAATATACCGAACTGATTTGCCCAATCATCCAATCATACAATTCTTTGTTGGTGAATTTAGAACGCATGAATTCATCGGTTTTCTTGGCATTGTCAATTTGTAGTTCGTGATTTTTTAAATCGGTTTCGGCAATTTCTTTACGGATTTCTGCTGCGACAATTTGTTTATCAATTTGAAGAAGTTCTTTCTTGGCTAACCGTTCCTGTAATTTCCAATCGTCAAATCTTCTATCATATCCACCGCGAACAGATGCTCGTGAAGACTCGTTTGCAGCCAACATTCCCAAGAATGATAAGATATCACTTGCAGCATTCGTTGCTTGGCCAATATTAAGTCCCCCAATTTTGAATTTTGCTATTGGCGATCCACCAAACCCAGAAGCTCCTAAGTCAATATCTGGTAACAATGATATGATTGAGGCTGCTAATTTCACTCCTTGTGCAGCAGTTTGAAAATCATGCGATTCGCTCAATTTATCTAAACTTAACTGCTCATTGCTATTAATTTTTTGTATATTTGTATAGTATTTGTTCCGCTCATCCGTGACTGCTTTTGTTCTTTTCAGTACTTCAATCTGTTCTTTTGATTCTTTAATTTGCAGTAATTTCACATCTTTTACAGCACTTAGGACTTTTATTTCCAATTCACTACGCAGTAAGGACATGGCTTCTGCATCTTTCTTTTCTAATGCTTGCAATAATGAGCTTCCCAGTCCCCTTACTTCTTGTGCCAACTCCGTTGCTTTTTGAGACAATACATTGAAACGATAATAAGGCGTGGGGGCGTTGATGCCTGCCAGAATGTACGATATATCCAGACCCGCGGCTGCCGCGCGAGCCAGCATACCGGGATCAATTGGAGGCGCAAACAAAGCAAGACTACGTTCCACACCATCGATATTTTGGCAATGACGGATTTTGAACAATCGGTCTGCGATGCGATCCCAGTATTCCAGCATTTTGTCATTCTGCGGAATACAGAAATAAAGCATAGCTAAGGTAATCGGTGCAGGGGGTAATTCCGCTCCACCTTCGGGCAAAGCTGACAAATCCGGCAAAATATTTTCCAGGTCAATTAAAGCATTACCAAAAGCATCCAGCTTAGCTTCCATCTGGTTATAGGTTTCATACGGCACTTTTATGACAGATGGGATAATTCGGGGTTTTGGCCCTAACAGTTTATCCGCCAAAATATACATCTGCGTGGCCTGAACAATGGACTCCATCGTATCCTGGCGGAACAAGTAATCGCCCCATTCAGTAAGGTTGTCAATGTACTTCATCAACACTGCTTTTTGGTAGGCTACCGGCCTAAAACGTGCTACTACATGCGGTTTAAATGGCTTGGTCCTCCATTGGTCAATGGCAAACTCCAATTCCTTCCTTTCTGGTGTATTGGGATTGGCAATCTTGTAGAGCAAGGTATCAATTCTCTGATTGATATAGTCGCTATCATTGGTCAGATAAAAGGGCTTGGTTACCCAGTATTTCTGTGGAATTGCCCCTTCCAATGCTCCAGTTGGATTGAATATATAATGAAACCACTTTAAGGCTTCTTCAAAGCGCTGATTTTTTGTCAACCTTGTGGCTAATAAGAGCGGAACGTGGAAAAATAACTCCCAGTTATAGTTGCTATAACTACCATCGGTTGTAAAATCTAAATCCTCAACAGGGTAGGATAAAGTTTTTACACCGACTTTATCAAGAATGTATGTTTTTGGGACAACAACTTCATTGGGGTCATATTCTTCAAAATCAAAACTAGTTTTCTGCAACTGCGTTTCCCTTCTCATCAATGCTGGAATACCCTCTCTGTAAAGAGTTGTTCTCAATGCACAAATCAAAGGGTGGTACATATTTTTAAATTGCTCGCCATAGGATAGGCTTGAATAAACCTTTAGCTCCTTAATAATTTCCTGATAGTCATTATCTTTCAATAGCTCCTGAATCAACTTAGAAATGTCATGTGTTGGATCAGCTTGTAATTTAGCTATATATTTGATAAATAAAGATACAATATCCTCAATCAATTGCATTACATTCGAAGCTGTTCTTGCTACATAAAGTGGATCACTGGTTTCTGATTCTTGGATAGTTTTATAAAAGCCAGGAATTATCACATAAGCATGGTTGCTATCTTCCATGTAATAAGGAAGAAATGTGCCTAAAGGAATTTTAAAAGATCCCCATCTACTTCTGGCATATGTTGCATGGCCTGTATTATCCCCATAATTACCACCATAAAAATATATCAGTAAGTATTCAAAAAATAATGCTAGCTGGTCAATAACTGTCAGTTGATGCGGATACGACAACCTGAATATGCCCGGTGTTTTACCTAAAATTTCATAAAAACTGAAAAATGAAATTACGTTTCTGACAGAAAGATCATTAAACGGTATTTTATCTAACTCATTATAACGTTGAGATTTTAATAAAGTATCTTTAAAGTCAGGAAAGAAATCCGGAAAGAATTCATCACCTTGGAAAAGCAATTCTGGATAACCTTTACATCCCGTTATATTAAAAATACCGTTCATTTGTGGGTATTCATTCTCGCGATAAAGATAAGTATTAAAGATCAAAATCTTTTCAAAATACTCAAGGTACATCAAATTATATTTATCTCTTCTTAGATCATCTTCATTCGCAGTGAAAATCGAAGGTGTCAATATTCCATCCTTAGAAACTTTTTTTGATTGCCATTTTTTGTTTGCAAACTCACTGATGGCCATCTGGATTTTTAGTTTCTTCCTTGGTTTATCAACTGGTTGTTCAGTGTTTTTGCTTTGATCTGGAAGGGTTGCGCCCTGATTCGGATCAGGCACCTCACTGAATACTAACCAAGCCAAACACAAGCGATTATTTCTAACAAATGCTAACAGATGATCTCCTGTAATATCCAATTCCACTTTTTCCCAAGGAGTCCAATATCGCTCCTGTTCAAACCTCCGGTAATAGTAAATTGCAGGATCGCCCCCTTTTGTGCGGGCAAAAACATGCATAGTTTTAATATCCGACTGGTACCAAGTAGCAACAACTTCCAGGAAAGCAATGTTGTCAAGTTTCTCGAGATATTTAATTAATGCTTCTTCGGCTGTGAATTCAGTCAGCTCGTTTTGTAACAGTTCATTTTCCAATTCTGTAAACAGGAAAGATTTGTCATCTCTAAGTTCTGCCTCAATCCAGTTCTCAGGATAAAGAAATACCTTGCGGTTGGCTTCCCACACCCGATAGTTTTTCATCCACTTCCACTGATCCCAATTTTTATCATTGTTTACATCCGCCGCTCCTTTTGGTTCCAGTCCCATTAAGCACCGCTGCACAAAAAGCTGAATAGTTCCATGTGCCTGAACAATTCTGGATGAAGGCATACAAGCCTCCATTTCCACGTCAATCAGGAAATAATCATACAGATCATTTTCGTCCTTCATCTCAGGGTTTTCAGCCAGCAGATACGCAACCAAAGCATCCCGTTTTTGAGGTCGGATAGCGCCCATGATTTCTTTGAGGGTGCTTAACCAGGTATCTTCGTCATAACGTGCCTTCAGTGCCGTTCGCAGAAGATTGGTGTCGGTACCCGTTAATACCGGTTTGATATATGCATTGACCTGATTAACGGTCGAGCCTAACTTTCTTAAATGTTCAGCACAGTCACTAATACTTTGCCAAGTATTTACATCCCTGTAATTGCTTAGGTTGAATACCGGGAATAAATGAGCATCAATGACATCTATATCTTCTTTGAAGTAGCCTGTCAGTAACGAAAATACTTCTAAAAATTGGCTCCTTGTGGCGCTGCTAGTTGACAATAGCATTTCTGCCACAGACAAGAAGGAAATAGGATTTTCCACATCTACTGGATTAGGCACAGGTGTCAGCTGTTTTGACAGATCAATCATTCCGGCAAAAGAGGAATACTTGATATAGCTAACCGATGTCTGACCAGTTTTGTATGGGATAGCATCAAATTCAAACCAGCCAATGTCTTTATTATTTTTGAGAAACCACTCGGTCTGAATGGTCTCCAATTTGAAAGAATTAATAAGGGGAATTAACTTGTGTAGCAACCGTAACGACTGAAATTGCTTTGGAAACGCTAATTCAGTAACACTCGGTAAAATTGGCGTTGTATTAGCTTTGTCTATTAGTGCATCGGTCAACAATAAATCACCAATTAATTCAGATCCTGGAGCAAGTTGTTTTAACTGCGCATATTTCAATACAACTTTTATCAACTCCAAATCCGCCTTAAAAACGCTGGCAAGACTTTGCTCAAGGATATTCAACTTACCCAACTGGAGCTGGTAATCCGCTATGGTATCTAAAAAAGCTTTGACTAAATCTTTCTGTTCATTGCTGATATCAGGACCGGGAGCAGCATCTAAAGCGTCAATACTGTTTTTAATACGCGTAGTATCAAAATTATCTCTAACTATACTAGTTGCTTTATCAATATATGCTAATTTGTCATCTGTAAATGACTTGGCTGCAATTGCTGTTACCCAGTCTTTGTCTATAAATTTAACAAATGTTTTTACATCTTCCTCTCCAATGCCAGTCAATTTGGAAAGAACATTTTGTAATGTTTCTTTCTGCTCATCTGCAGATAAATTGACATTAAAAGACGACCTATTAGCAGTAAAATTGCTTTGGTAATCTTTTTGCAGCTTCTCCAATATTTGTATTATCCTGCCATCTTTGATTTCTCGATCAATAAGATCAGCAGGATTATTTGCTTCATGACGAAGCATGAACTGAACATCGGCAACTTTTAACGAGGATTTCTGAGCTAACTTGACTGCTTTAACAAAGTCTAAAGTTGCTTGCGGTGAATCCTGAATATTTATGCCTGTGAGTTGTACAAGAATAATAAAATCTTCCGCCTTGAGTTTTATTTTCCTCATTAAGCTTGAAGCAGCAAACAGGTAACTAAGATTGGAAAAGGTTAAGTTACCGTCGGGCAGCAGCTGTAATAACTTATCATCAGCTAAATCCTGTTCTTTTAGTTGTAAACATACCGCAATACTGGTTTTGAGATTTTTCAGTAATTGTGAGCCATCCACTTTTTCAGGCAGCAAGCTTTCATCAATAAATCCATTCTTGGCTTTATTCAGAAACAACCGATGATAAAGAGGTTTTACTGCATCATCATTCAATGTCTGGTGTGGAATCTCGCCATAAAAGCCAATCAAATCTTCTAATTTGATTCCAGTTTCTTCTGAAAGCTTAGTCAACGATGCCGCATGAATTAAGCATTCGTCTCCATTTGTTACGCCATCGCCACTGTCGTCAGCGTCATCAAGCTTTCCTTTACCCAGTTTACTTTGTGAAATGATTTCGTCCAAAGTTTGAAATTTCCAGCCAGTCTTCTTTTGAAAACGTAAGAAACGATGTATACGATCTAATGCAATATCGTCCAGATTGGCTATTTCTTTTTTCTCTGTGTCACATGAAAGATCAAGATGCTTAATAAAAAGTTTATCAGCCGGGTCAATAAAATTTAAAGATAGGAGTAGATCAAGCTCCTTATAGGTAAGGCCTGATTTGGTGAGAAATGTATCCACCACCTTCATTTCAACAGAAGCATTGGCACTGGTTGTGTTCCAATATTTCTGTTGATTGGCAGTGTCCGGTGTAACAATTAATAATCTTTCCGCATCCGTTAATCCTAATTTCTCTGCGGCGATGGCTTTATCAGCCGGACTGCCTGCTGACTGAAAATCTTCCATGAGCTTAGCTCGGGAAATGTCAAATCGCGTAAAATAGGCTTTGGCTTCGGTATGGTCTAAATCGAAAGGAAGCTTGAAAGCGTATTTGGCGATTTTTAAAGCATTGTAAGCACCTGAATTCACATATTCAGGTGCAGCTGCTAATTCTTGCTCGGAAGAAAGGGTTTGTCGCAGCCGGAAGACTTTATAGTTATTTCCTCCAGTATTGACGATTTTGCAGACCGCTTTTTTGTCCCGCAAATAATGCGGCAGTGTCGCTGATGAGCCAGAAGAGATTTCTGTTTCAAAAATTTGTGCTTGATCGGTTACAGGAATACCCGCAGCCACTAACGCAGTAACCAGCGCATTAGCTATTTTTCCTTGCAACGGATCTGATCCATCCGAGAGCACGCCTGAATAATCTATACCGGCATCGGGTGCAATGGCGTCTTCTAATAATTCACAAACCAGATCGATATAAGGAACAGGGGTATTGGCATTTTCGCAACCTAAATCAATCTCACCCAGATCAGGTCTACGTTCAAATAAAACATCTTTTGCAATTTTTGCAGTGGGACGAACTGCGGGTGGAGGTGGCGCAGGAATAGTGAGGTCAACAACACTGCGCTTATCCAAAAACTGCAATATTTCAACCAAATAGGCTGCTGGGCTATACACCGAAAGACAGTGCTCGCAGGCGCAAGTGTCAGTCAGTTTGAAGAGTGATTTCAGATTGGGGAAATCTTTGCCAACCGCTTCCAATTTTTTGGAAAGTGATTTGGTTTCTATAGCCGAAACATCCATAGCCCGCATGGTGTCCGTTAATTCTCCAACGAGAATCATAGCAGCCGTATTAGTACGCTCGGCTCTGCGGAAAATATCTTTGGCTTCTTTAGTCTCTATTCCTGCTTTTGGTGCTATTTCCTTAAGAAATCGGGTTTCGCCTATAGCCGCAATGCTTTGTGCAGAATGGATTTTCTCCTTTAATAATGCATTCGTTTTACTATAGTGAGGGACTAATTTAAAAATACGTTGTATAGACTTCAGTTCATTGCGTATAGATTCAATGTTATTGTTATCTATATTTTTCTCTTTGGTGAGAGGAATCGATTTAATAATACGCTGTATGAAATTCGGTTCTTCCCGTTTAACTTCAACGTCTTTGTTGTCTATATTTTTTTCTCTGAGGAAAAGATCTATATTGCTATGCTGTAAGTCAAAATCGTCATATTTCGTAAGAATCTGATAAATAGTTTCCTGATTTCTATAGATATTAATCTTTTCTCGCCCTAATTGCGCGGTAAAAGCAGTTGTTGGAAATTCCTTCTCCATTTTACGAACCAAAGATGACGCATGCAGATCAATGAGCTCTTTATCTAAAGGTTTTCCGGCAATCACAATATTATCTGCCGACTTGATAAGCGCTTCTTTCCACCCTGCTTTGTTCAAAGCTGCCAGTTTCTTGATATCTTCAGTTCTTTTGATTGCTTGCGATTCCATTATCTGGGCTATGATGGCTCCATCAAATCCCAACAGCTCGCCCAATGCCAGGGATGTTTCTGCTTCATTTGCTGTTGCATCGCTCTTAAAAAAGGAAGGATCAGTAACTTTTTTGATAAAACCATTCAAGTCGTTTTTATTTTCCTCGAAGAGTTTGCCTATTGCACTGACTTTATCTTCCAACACAAACCGGCTGACTAGGTTGAGTACTTTTCGTGGATGCTCGTTTCGGTAGTATGCTTCAGCATCATTCTTATACTTTTGTAATTGCTCTACATAATTCCGCCATTCCTTCGCCACTTTTTCAGCAACGATCATTTCTTTGGCAGCCGCTTCAACATCACTTTTTATAGTTTCCGGATTAACTAATGCTGCGTCATACAATAAGGGTAATATCTCGGTATTGATATCTATCACCAACCTTGCATGAAATGACTTAACAAAATCATTTTTGAGCAGCGTATTTTTCCGCAACAGGGCATAAAAGAATGCCGCATCAATTTTTGACTCGGCCTGAAGACGATGGGAGACTACCAAAAGTTCTATTTTCTGCGCCGGAAATTCAATTTCTTTGGAGAGAAAGGTGATGTCCCTGTTTTGTTCAGTTTCCTGCAAATCGGGAATGGCGACTTTATTGGCAAGGAAACGAACTTCTTTTAAGAGATAGTCATATTCCACCACTTCCGGCTTAATAACCGTTCCAATGGTAATATTGATCTCTTCCCGTGGCGTAGCATTAAACCGCACGGCATCTATATCGGAAACAAAGAGCAGGGTCTTATTTTCCCTGGTAAATACTTTAATCAGAATATCCGCTTCTTTTCTGCCCCTGCCGCTTAACTGGCTGTGCAGCCAGATAATTTCGTATTTACCCTCTCTATCAGTGATATTTTCACCCAACAATTCTTCGCTACGCATATCCCTATCGAAGGCCTGGACGATGAGATTGGACAAGGGACGATTGAGTTGGTCTGTTACCCGTCCGAGAACCAGATTTTCCTTATTTTTTTCAATTTGATTTGCCATGATCTCCCTCCTTTGATTCGGGATGGTTTAAATAAATTTTCTCCGCGCGCCCTGCACCTATCCCCGCGGCAAGACCACGCGGGGAATCGTAAGTTCATAAATTTATATGTTCTAAATTTATGAAGTATGAATATACCTACCAGAAAACTTTCTTTTACATTTGGTTACCCATACCGCCTTGCACGAATCGGCGATGTGCCGCACCAGCAAATCTCCTGTATGTTCCAGCAAATTCAACGTGAAAAAATACGTACCGCACTGCACACAAAACCGCCTGCAATCCGGCATAACGCTCCATTCATCCTAATCAAATAAACATTACCTTCATCGAACAGCGTTTATCATTCGGCGGAACCCATGGCCGTTCCAGCATATGAGGTAAATGTATCCTCTTTACACCCTTAGAATGGTGCGGTACTCCATGCATCAGTAGCTATATCGTTAAAGCGTTCTCGATCCTCCTGTCGTTTCTGCAGTTCTGACTCTCTCCAAGCTTTATGGGCATCTGTTTGAGTTTTTTCATACTGTGAAAGCATGCCCTGAATATTATTTATCTCGGTTGAGAATTTCCGTGTGAAGTCATCCTGAGGAAGAGTATTCAGATCTACTGGTGTCAAGAGGATTTCTAAAAACCTTGCTGCCTCTTCTTTGTTAGCAAATCTACCTTGATCCACCATCTCTGCAAATTGAAGTCCAAAGTATGTTAGGTACAAGTCTTGGTAACTAACTCCAAAACGAGAAGTGTCTAAGGGAATGCGATCCAAATTGCCCGAGCGGAAATTTGAGTAATCTTTAGAAGTCAAAGATAAATTGGAATCTATTTGTCTTAGTCCGACAGGATGTGACTCATTTTCAAATTCGTGTGCCAACATTTGAGACCAAGCTATTGACCTTGGGAACGAATGCGCTGCACGAACCGCACCTAAGAAATGACCAATTTGATCGCCCGAACCAGGGTGCATTCTCAAATCCTGGAACTGGGGTCTAAAACCTGTATCTCCAGTTCCATGAATAGTATCTTGTCTAAAAGTCATAATGATGCTCCCGAGAAATCCTTCAGACTGTGCAATCTCGATGATGCTATTTAGCCTGCTTGATACTGATGATGCTTGATCTCGAATTGCAGTATCTCGAAAAGCATTTATAAGAGACATGGCTGCATTGCCGACTTGCAAAACTTTTGCTCCTTTATCTTCGGGATTTTTGCTCTGTAAACCTGTATCTTTTTGAGTTCCTCGAATAGCCACAAACCTTTCTCGATTCGACGCTATTCGCTGTTGATTTTCAACTCTTGCCTTTTCCATTTCTCTGTTAATAGCCCGAAGCTGGGGATCTCCGACTAATCCATCTGGAATATTACCAGTGCAATCATTTAGTCGAATCGGGCTATTTGTTACATAAATATACATATTGGTTGAGTCAGCTATCCCAATTGGATCACAACTCCCCCACCTCCCCAACCAAGGCAAATAATACCGAGCCGAGTGATATTCCAACCCGCTCTCTTCATCTCGCTCCATCCCTGTATAGCGGTAACGTTTAGCAGAAGACTTTATAGTTACATTTTTGGCCTGATAAGCCGTTGTGCCAAACGAATGAAATTCTTCATAACTGATCACTTTCGCAATATTGGAGCCATCCAACTCTAAACTAGCCGAGCCGATATGGTTGTGCAGTTGATAGCGCACCAAGTGCTTTTCGGTACCGTCATCCACGTCGTTACGTGTCTCTATCATGACGAAGCGATGTTGCTCATCCATCAAGCTAAGGCTGGTACGCTCCAGTCCTTTATCCATGCCGCTGTGTTTTTTGTAAAGTTCATAGCCAGCGATGTAAATCCGTTCTTCTTTTCTGATTGGCTTAACTCCAGGATTGGCGGTATTTTCAGTTAGCTTCCTGAGGCGTTGCCCTTGGCCATCGTATTGATAATAGGTAGTTTCCGGCGTACCACCATCGGTGCGGCGTTGGCGGATGGTTTTGATTAATTCTTCTTTGAAGTTCCAGCCCATCCTTTCCAAATGCGGCATCGCAGTTATAAAGCCGTGCTTGGGGTGGTGAGGATAGTTATAAGTATTTGTGCCTATTATGGTATGGATAAGCTGATTGTTAGCCGCCTGATAGTCATAGTCGCGCGTCCAGGTGTTACCAGCTGCTTGATGGTGTATTTTCCGAATATTGCCGACCGCATCATAGTGGTAATTCTGGGTATAGTTTCGCATCGCCATCGGATCGCCTGGATTTAACTGCTGCATGAAAGCCGCATCGTTCCAGTTATCTTTGTTGTCAAACACCAGGGAGGCATTGTTCTCCCGGCCGGTAGCTTCCACTAGTCGATAAATGGCATCGTAGGTATAAGTAGAAACGCCGGTAATTTTTTGGTTATCAAAAAATACCACGGGGATATTTTTGTCTTCGATGTGGGTGATATTACCCACCGGATCAAAAGTGTAATGCCAATCCTGTAATGGGTCTTTATTCTGCCGTTTAGTTTCTAAACGGTTAAGCCGAAAAGTTTCCTTGTCGTAAGAAAATTGACTGATAACGTTGTTGCCATAAACAATTTTATTGCGCTGGCCTTTTTCATTGTAATCAATGTCTTTGATATAAATGGTGGGGTTGGCAAGATGCGGATGCAGTACCGTTTCCGCATTGAGTAATCCGGCCTCATTGTAAAAAGGCGTAATGATGCTACCATCAGGCGCGGTTTGCTGAGTGACCCTCCCCAACGCATCGGTTTCAGTGATAAACCTGAATTCTTCAGCTTCCAAATCGTTAGCCAAATTAGCATCAATCCAGTTTGCTACGCCTTTATAATCTTTAAATAACCGTCGCGTAGTAGTTGGTGGCTGTCCTTGAAAGTCATAGGCAGGGGTATCTATTAAACCGCCTGTGTCGTAATGTTTAACAACCTGTCTTCTAAGATTTTTTAGCTCAGGATTCGGTTCGGTTTCGCCATAGATTATTCGGTCAAAAATATGATTGAGCAACGTATCACCATCGCCGCCTAATACCTTGCTTTGTGTTGGCCGGTGCAGGATGTCATAAAGATACTGAAACTCATGATTGCGTTCGTCCCAGGTGCGTAGCGGGTTCCCTAAGATATTTATTAGCAGCCAACGCTGGCCAGCATCCATACTGCTCTGATAGATTTTGTTACCAAGTATGTCGTATTTGTACTGCATCACAACATTGCCACGGGCGTCGATTACGCTACGTAGATTGCTTTCTATGTCAAGATTTACTTTGGTAAGGTAAAATTCATCGGCATCAGTTACCAAATTTTTATTATGGTCAACCAATAATACCGGTCTTCCCAACGTGTCGAAATGCTGGATAGAGGGTGTTCTGGCATGCTTGGCAGCTTTATCAGCAGCCATTTTTTCTCTGTTGGGGTCTTTGCCTGCCGCAATGAGTTCGGCATCGATCAGATGATTGGTGCGATTGTGATACCAAGAGGATTCGGACTCTAAGACAGTATCATTGGCGTCATAGATGACTTGTTTCCATGAGTCAAATTCAGTGCGGGATAACGTGCCATCGGGCATTTTGGTTTTGATGAGCCGCCCCATCGCATCGTAATACATGATGGGGGTGACACCGGTTTCAACCAGTTCTTTCAGGTCTTCAAACTGATGAGTTACGGAAAAATAAGGCTCATACTGTTTAACAGCATTGCCTTTGTTATTGAGTATGGTTCTGCCATTGCCGACCCAGCGCAGTTGTTTAGGATTGAGTGTGGCAGTATTAATGTCGGCAATGGTGTACGTATTATTTGGATTGACGATAACTTTCTTTGCGAGACCCGGTTCAGCCTGCGCCTTTTTCATCACGACTTGCCCAAGGCCATTGGAATATTCAAAGGCAAGCTGTATGGGTGAGTTGTTATTTTTCTGAAAATGCTCCTCCCTGACAATGGAAGCGACGACTACCGGTTTACCAGAATTTTTATATTCATCTAAATCATAGACAAATCGGGCGGTGGCGTGCTGTAGCAGATTTCTACCACGCGTAACCAATACATCTGAAGCTGGTGCATGAAAAAAGTCACTGACCAATGTATCTTCTGTAACAGAAGAAAACTCATTCAAACCTATGAGATCATCGGCTTCACTTCCTTTGCCAAATAACGACAAAGCTTTTACCAAACCCAGCTCATCCACCATGACTTCTGAAAAATTGCCATTAGCATCTTTCATTCTTTTCGGTGCAAGGGTACGGAAATTGAAACTTTCAACCTTTTGTTTATTGCCTAAAGCATCTTCCGTTTCTTCAATGAACAAGAAATAGTTGCTGTAGTACTTTACTTTCGTTTTAGCACTATAAGGGTCGGTATAAGAAATGGGGACATAGAAACGGTTTTGAGCATTAGCTACGGTTTCTATTCCTTCAATAAATTGAGTGGTCCCCGAACGAATCCACCAGTTATCGTCGCTCTCGCTATGGGTGAATTTCCCTTCCAGCATCAGCGCGGCATTGACCTTTGTACCAAAAATATCGGCGATAAGAGTTGGTGTATAAGCTAGTTGGTAGCTTTCAAAAAACACTGCCATTGATTGCAATTGATGCAACGGCAAAGGATCTTTTAGATTGTTACTGCGGTACAGGGTACGAATGTGTTCGATTAATCTTTTTTGCGAAGTTCCGGGCACAGGATTAGTATCAATTTGATGATAATTGACTTCTTGAGCAGCCGTAAGAATATTATCAAAATTACTTAATGTATATAGTGGCTTGGATTTACTCACGCCCTTCAATTCGTAAGTTTTTACTTCTGATGGAAGCCTTAAGCGGTATGAATCGGCTGCATTGATGTCATTGGTAAAGCGGTTTTGTGAATAAATAATATGTATTTTGTGTTGTGCTTCTTGTGTTTCTGATGGTAAAGAAATATCCGCTGCTAGTCTTGGATATACCACCGAGGCAGATTCCAATACATTGCCGTATTCATCTAGCTTTATATTTAACGTATGAGCAATGCGTGGGTCTTCCGTGTTACGCTCATAATTATAGGTGATGGCCTCACTTTCTTTTACCACGAAAATGGCGTATTTGTTTTGGCCCTTGGGTTGCAATACTTCAATAACGCAATTGTGCGTAGCAACAGAATAGGGCGTTAGTTCCTTCTGGCGTTGTTCTGGTGTTGCAACAACAAGCGGCGCATCTTTGGCGAATACTTCAGAACGCAACCCCATACCCTTACAAGCACGCAAGGCTTGTTGCCATTCCTCGAAACTGAGATGATCAATTAACGATGCATCTATTCCTGGTGCTGTAATCAATCGGGCATCGGGCAATGGTGTTTCAGGATTAACTACTGTAAAACCCTGCCGGCTCATTTCCTCATACCAGTATTCATGGGCGAATTGATTGAGTATTTTTTCCCGGCTCAAAAATGCACCGGTATGAAACCATGATCTGGTTACGACAGGTTCCTGATGCAACGTTTTATCAGTAATATTCATTGCATCGCCTTTTACCCAATGATCAAAATGTTCACTATCAGTTTGTTCCACCATGCCGAAACCTCTGAATTCCTGTTCAGCATGGTCGTAATAGCCATGATGGTATTTATAGGAACTGACAAAGCGATAGCCGGATATCTTATCCCGAGTTTCTGTTTTGGAGATGCAATGCACAGGAAAATGCAGTTTGGTAATCCAGGGTTTACCGGCAAGCTTGTCGGCAACATAAAACTTGGTTGAAGGTGTGTATTCCAGCGAGACTTCTTTACCCAGATTGTTTTTGTAAAAGACCATAATGTGTGGTTTTTTACTGTTCATCAGGTCGATATATTTCAATGGCGACTGAGCATTTTTTGCCAAGCTGCTTGACCAGACAATACAGGCAACTCCATTACCGAGCAGATCGGTAACGGTAATTTTCGCTTGATTGTGAATTTCCGGAAAACTATCTATTTCAAACGGCTTGTCACTGAATGCGTTACCACTCAAATTCATCCAGCAACTGAACTTATTTTTTCCTAAGTAAATGACATCGGCCGTGCCGGAGCCGTCGATATCCGCCAGGCGTAAATAGGCAGGATTGAAAGCATCGGGCGCATCAAATACCGGCGCATGATCCATTGCCACCTTCGACCCAAATCTTCCATAGCCCAGATTCGGCCAGTAGCATACTTCACCATTCCGAATCCGGACGATGTCGGTCAATCCATCACCAGACATATCAGCCAAAAAGATGGTTTGTTTACTATCCGCAAAAACGATGTGCGGACCTGCTTCTTCATCAATCGGCTTCTCAGTTCTAAATGCTGCTTCGTACCCCTTCCTACCTTTTGATTCATACCAAGTGAATACCTGGTCTTCGGTAATCAAAATATCCGGCTTGCCATCGCCATTTAGATCAAGCATGCGGATATTCGAATCGTTAAAATTGATGTTTGGGAGATTTTCAAAGGTTCGAAATATCTGCCATTCTTCCTCATCGTTTAACTCGAAATAACCCCTTGGCTCCTGATTAAGCTTAACCAGTTGTTTGCCGCCATCTGCATCCAAATCGACTAATTGCAGTTGTGAACCCAATCCGGCAAATGAAGGCTTAGGTGTTACCAACTTAGCAGGCTCGAACTTTCCATCGCCCAGACTGTGTTTATAAAACCATCCATTGGCTTGTTCAGTCAGTATGCCGGAGAGTCCCTCATTGAATAAATCTGTAAATTGATAGTCAGATTCATCCAATCCTGCCGGAGCGTGGACTAAATCTTCTAGTGCGATGGATTTGACTTCGTTGTTCCAATCATGCCGTTGATAGTCAAATTCTGTCGACGGTAGGCTTTTATGGGTATAACTGCCATCTGGTTTTTTGATATAACCGGAAGGTGTGATGGATTTAAGGAAAGTAAAATCTTGTTGCTGGGAATTGTCGTATTCAAAATTCAGGGATTTTACTAATGCTGAACCACCCGGTAATTCACTAAAAAAATGAAATAGTAATACGCGACTACAAAGACGGGTAGTTCTTATTTCAAAACCGGATTTATAGTCCGAGAAGGCATCTGGTCTAAACTGCCAGTCAGCTATCTTGGCATAGGGTGCATTGACATCGTATTCACCATAATCGAATAGGGTCTGAAACATGTAATCAGTCTCAGCGGGATAGGGGTCATTGAATTTCTTGTAAGGTGTTTTATTACCATAGAGCACCTTTTCCAAATAAAGGTTGGTGTATGTAATTTTGCCGTTATGGATACGATTATTATGGCGAAGTGGTTTATCCGAGAATCCTTTTTCGTCCTCTTTCTTGTAGAGGTAATGCGTACAGTTACCTTTATCATCAAAAACAAATTCCGGTAACCATTCATAAATTCTACTGCTATCCGCCGGGTCAACAATGACGGAATTGGCGCTCCAGCCAAACAATGTAGTGATATTCTCTCTTGTAATTACACGCCATTTGATGCTGCCACTCGTTTTATGCTGCCATCTCTCGATCCGAGCAAATAATCCTTCAATACGAGGTCTATAGAATAGAATAACAAACTGACCATCCGCTGAATCGTTTTCTTTGATGATATAGCTCTGCTGCGCATCCTTGCTAAAGCTGCCATCCGATTCTTTTTTGAATTCCGGAACAAGGTCTTCCGCTTCTGAGAAAAGAAAAATATCCGAATCTATATGATCGTAATACTGGGGAAGTTTTTTATCGGTCTTGCGCTTGATTGAAGATAAACCAAGTCCCCACCCGAGCCCGAAAACACCATTACCTCCTCCCGAACTATAGGATAAATTGAGAGTTGGTGAAGTACCTCGAGCTGGTGATACAGGTAAAGGAATAGAGAAAGAGGCTGTGCCATTTACAGCGTTAACAGAAAACTTTTCATCAATGCCTTTGATTGCACCCCCACCTTTGGGCAATGCAATTGAGGGAATTTCAATTGCATTGGATTTAGTTTTACCTCCATCCGTTTTCAGGATATCAGGAGATAATTTTTTCTTTTCCGGTTCAGTTTTCATAGAAATTAGCTGTTGAAATAGAGATTTAAATTATCAAAAATTTCTCTGCTACTTTGCTACTATTTCGATAGTAGCATGATACTGAATTAGATTTTGTTATTAAGTGATAAAAATCACACTGCCACGTGGAATTAATTACTATGTCAATTTATCAATTGCACTAACTGCATGTATTGTCAAAAATGGAGTCGGTTGGTTAAGGAATCGCTAAACAATTAGCGGCTTTCAGATTTTTTGTTACTGCTGTCAGTTTTTTTGAACACGGATTTCCGGTAATTCATTTTTCGGCGGCATTTTGTCGCTGAATTCCCCCTGTTTATGCTTCATCGTTCGCCGTCGGGGTATTTTGAGCGGACTTTTCCCTCAAGTAGTCAACAATCGCCTGCGCAGCAGGTACAGGTTGGCCAACCCCATCAGCATGTTCACCTGGACAGCATTCTTCATCAGCCCGCGGTAGCGGGTCCGGGTGAATCTAAACTGCCGCTTGACAGCCTTTTCTGGTCAATTTTCGACCGGTGTCAACACAGCGAATACCTCTATGACAATGTACCGGTGCTCTGCGGATTCGTTCATGACGCCCAACGACAGCCTTCACACCCGCCGCCGGCCAGTTTTATTGAGCATAAAGCGCTCGTACGCGTCGGGAGACGGCCACTTGCTCGGCATAACGATCCGCTACGACTTCCAGATTCTCCTCCGCTGGAATTCCCAACTGCTGTCGATCCTCGAGCAAGTCGGGTATCCATGATAGACTCCCTCGCCTCGCTGAACCTTCCCCGCGTTCTCGACCCGCATCCGTTACCAGGTCGCGACACGTCTGGAGCGCAACTTTCACGATAGCTTCAGCCTCCCATCGGTGGTACCGAACATCGCCGCGCAGCAGCGTCTGGGCATCACGAAGAAGAGTCTGACATTTCTGCCACGCGCCCCGCTTTTCGTCATCCGTCCCGAGCGGGTTGGCGAGCACCTCCCTCGCGAGGTCTTCCGCTTCGCGAAGTTTCGTATCCCAGGCCGCCCCTTCGTTGAGATCACGTGTACGCGCTTCGACTCGACACACGTCGAAAACGATATACGAGAGCTGAGTCAGAGGCAAGCCGTCCGCGAGTACGTGCCCATTACGAACTGGAGTTGAAGTTGTCCCAATTTGACGGACATTTTTTCATGGAGTCGAGTGAGTCTCGACCTGTGAAAGCGGATTGCAATTTATCGCGATTTTATTTTTCTCATTCAGTTTTCTCTCAAAATTGTTTGGTGATAAG
>JAGOKN010000046.1 GCA_017994575.1 Nitrosomonas sp. | reverse complement strand
GAGGAAGAAGAGGGTGAGGATGAAAATAGTGAGAGTGGAAGCGAGGCAGTAGGCGAAACTCAGAGTGAAGATGGCGATGAAGATGAAGATGAAGAATAGTCGTCATTCACAATCATGCTCTCGGATACCAATAATTAAGAAATGTTAAGAAAATTCTGGAGAAGCAATTTCTCCAGAATTTTTTGATATAGGAAGAGTATCATCAAGAGAAATAATCTTTTTGGTAAAATTTTTATTTTAAGCATATAGCATATCTTCAAAAAAACATTGCAATTACAGATTAGAGTGAGTGCGCTTAATATTTTCTAAATTAGATCAAAGCTGATTTCAGTCTCTCTATAGTAAATATGAAACTGGTTTTTTTTTCCTTATAATTAGCGACTCCCTTAAAATGCCTCACATTACAAAAGGGCCGTCAAAGTGGCAGTAGAGTCACAAACTAAATTAGCTCATGCGGGTAAACTAAGATATAGCTTTCGTCGTCATTTACGTGAAAGATTTATAGAGGCGCTCTTATTTTTATCAGCAGTACTTTCAGTGGCAATTATGCTAGCGATAATTCTAATGCTAGTGAAAGAATCATTTGTGTTTTTTCAACATGTACCGGTCTGGGATTTTTTAACCGATACTCAATGGACACCATTATTTGATGATGCGCACTATGGAATTTTGCCGCTGGTGTCCGGCACAATTGTGAGTTCGTTTATTGCTTTGTCAGTGGCACTCCCCTTAGGAACAATAATTGCAATTTATCTCTCCGAATTTGCTCCATTTACAATTCGAGAAATTGCGAAACCTTTTCTGGAGCTGCTAGGGGGGGTGCCTACCGTGGTATATGGGTACTTTGCATTGCTATTTGTAACTCCTTTATTACAAAGCATCTTGCCGGAATTGCCAGGATTCAGCTTGTTATCTGCAGGTCTGGTCATGGGCATTATGATCATTCCGTACGTAAGCTCTATGACGGAAGATGCTATGCGAGCAGTGCCAATGAATTTGCGAGAGGGTTCATATGCGATGGGAGCAACACGTTTTCAGACCGCAATTCGTGTTGTAATGCCAGCGGCCTATTCGGGTATAGCGGCAGCCTATATATTAGGAATCTCAAGAGCAGTAGGAGAAACGATGGTAGTTGCTATTGCTGCAGGAATGCAACCAAACTTAACATGGAATCCAATGGAGCCAGCGGCTACAATTACAGCATACATAGTTCAAGTTAGTTTGGGTGATCTTCCACATGGGAGTATTGGGTATCAAACGATATTCGCTGCAGGATTAACATTGCTCTTAATAACACTCGTGTTCAATATCATAGGACATTTGTTACGCAGACGGTATCGAGAGATTTATTAAATAACGTTTTTTAGAATCTGCTAAAAATATCAGTTCATCATATATAAATACAGTATCGAGTAAAATTTTTGAGTGTTGTTTTACGAATGAAAAGTATAAATAATCTAGAAGAAATTAGAAGAATAATAGGTCAGCATAAAAGATGGGATCTAATTTTTATGATAGCAGGCATTCTTGCGTTAATGGTTGCTGTATTGACCTTTATGGCATTATTTGCACATATGTTAATAGACGGTATGCCACGCTTATCATGGGATTTCTTCACCTCTTTTCCATCACGTCGGCCAGAAGCTGCTGGAATTTTATCTGCATGGGTAGGTACAACACTGGTAATGCTAGTTACTGCAATCTCTGCGGTGCCGCTAGGTATTGGTTCAGGTGTATATTTAGAAGAATATGCTCCTAAAAACTTATTAACAGAAATTATCGAGATCAATGTAACTAACCTAGCAGGTGTCCCGTCAATTATCTATGGGCTTCTGGCATTAGGATTATTTGTATATCAATTAAGTTTTGGTCAAAGTATTCTGTCAGCAGGGTTGGCTTTGGCTCTGCTCATACTCCCGGTCGTGATTGTTGCAACTAGAGAAGCGATACGATCTATCCCTGTTGCGATACGTGAAGGTGCCTATGCGCTTGGTGCAACAAAATGGCAAACGGTATTTGATCATTTATTACCCTATTCTTCAGCGGGGATCTTAACTGGCATCATAATCGGTCTTGCAAGAGCGATAGGCGAGACTGCTCCGATTATTACAATTGGCGCATTGACATTTATCGCATTCTTGCCGCCATCGCCTGTAAGCAATGAGTTTCCTTATTTGTCGTTTGAGTGGCTAACTGCGCCATTTACCGTAATGCCAATACAAATGTTCAACTGGGTTTCACGACCGGAGGAAGCTTTTCAGCTAAATGCTGCGGCAGCTGGGCTGGTACTGGTAGTTATGACACTTGCGATGAATGGACTGGCAATTTATTTACGTTATCGTATGCGCAAAAATATCAAGTGGTAGAAGAATAATGCAAACAGATCAGGAAAAAATTGTAGAGTCGATACAATGTAAATCGGAGGTCAAGAACCTGAATTTCTACTATGGTGCATTTAATGCACTTAAAAATATAGATATGGTTTTGCATGACAAGAAGATCACGGCACTGATAGGTCCGTCAGGATGCGGCAAATCAACATTCCTGAGATGCTTTAATCGCATGCATGATTTATACCCTGGTAATCGCTACGAAGGAAAGATTATTCTTCATCCAGATGATGTAAATATCTTGGCAGCTAATGTCGATCCTATTGAAGTAAGGATGAGAATAAGCATGGTGTTTCAGAAGCCTAATCCTTTTCCAAAATCAATCTACGAAAATGTAGCCTACGGACTGCGTGTAAGAGGAATAAAGCAACGCGCACTATTGGATGAAAGAGTGGAAGTGGCATTACGTAATTCGGCTTTATGGGATGAAGTGAAAGATCGTTTGCATGACTTAGCGTTTAATCTTTCGGGTGGCCAGCAACAAAGGCTTTGTATAGCACGAGCTTTAGCAACTGATCCTGAAATATTATTATTTGATGAACCGACTTCTGCACTTGATCCTATTGCCACAGCTAGCATAGAAGAATTAATAACTGATCTAAAAAGTAAAGTAACCATATTGATAGTGACACATAATATGCAGCAAGCTGCGAGAGTTTCAGACTACACAGCCTATATGTATTTGGGTGAATTGATAGAGTTTAACGTAACAGATACCATTTTTATAAAGCCAAAGAATAAGCAAACTGAAGACTACATTACTGGTAGATTCGGATGAAATAAAAGCTTTATAGTAGTTGGCGTGGTGTAAATCACACTTAATCGCGTGTCAGTGACTATGTCTTCGTGATAAAAATATAAGTTTAGAAGTATGTGTGATGACTAGATGCTCTCTAGCTAATTGGTAGCTAGAGCATGAGTCGGATCAAATGAAAAGTTAAAGAAGATATACGATTGACTAGACAAAGAATCAAGGGTAGCATCGCCCCTTTTGGGAAGCAGAGGTTTTGCAAATGCGTAAAAAGTTGGTGGCAGGTAACTGGAAGATGTACGGTAGTCTAAATGAAAATAAACAGTTACTAGATGGGATTATTACTGGTTTAAACGGTTTGTGTAATATACATACGGCGGTTTGCGTACCTTATCCATATCTTTCCTCAGTACATAATGCATTGCAGGATACTCAAATAGCATTGGGAGCCCAGAATGTTAGTCAATATGAAAAAGGCGCTTATACAGGAGAAGTGTCGGTTTCAATGCTGAATGATTTTAAGTGTAATTATGTGATTGTAGGGCATTCAGAACGAAGGGCGTTCTTTGGAGAAGATAATAATCTTGTCGCTGAAAAGTATGTGAAGATACAAGAAGCAGGAATGATACCCATACTTTGTGTTGGTGAAACGCTTGAGCAACGGGAATGTGGAATAACAGAGCAAATTATAGAAGAGCAATTAGCAGCAGTGATAAAACGAGCAGGAATAATATCTCTTAGTAAAGCTGTTATTGCCTATGAGCCAGTCTGGGCAATTGGAACAGGAAAAACAGCCTCTCCTGAACAGGCGCAGGATGTACATGCCTTTATAAGAAAAGGTATTGCAGATCAGGACATGGTAGTGGCAAAAGATTTGACCATGCTTTATGGTGGTAGTGTTAAACCTAATAATGCCTCTGAATTATTTAAAATGCCTGATATAGATGGTGGACTGATAGGTGGAGCGTCGCTCGTTGCGAATGATTTTGTTGCAATTTGTAGAGCAATGAATATTTAAACATTTTGGAGTGAAACATTGGAAATTTTAGTTTGGTCAGCTCATGTACTATTTGCAATCATATTGATTATTCTTGTCTTATTGCAACACGGCAAAGGTGCTGATATGGGTGCAGCATTTGGTAGCGGTTCAGCAGGTAGTTTGTTTGGAGCCAGCGGTTCAGCAAATTTTCTAAGCAGGGCAACAAGCTTCGTTGCTGCTATTTTTTTTGCAACCAGCATGAGTTTGACTTACTTTTCTGCTAATCAAACTAAAGATGCCAGCGTAATGAGTGTTATGGATCAATTAGAAGAATCAGGTGAAGTGTCAAACGATGCGGATAAAGCCAAATCTGGGCATGAAGTTGTCGTTCCCGATGTTGACGGAAAGCTAAAGGCTGATCAAATTCCTGAATAAAAATGTTGAAAGAGTGAGTTTAAGGATTTAACAAATAAAAAATGCATAGTGCTATTGCCGACGTGGTGGAATTGGTAGACACGCCGTCTTGAGGGGGCGGTGGCGAAAGCTGTGCGAGTTCGAGTCTCGCCGTCGGCACCATGCACTAAGATAAATCACTAAAGTAAATTTAAAAAATTAATAATCAAAAAATACAGAATGCTTGAAAATTATTTTTCTATTTTATTATTCTTAATCGTCGGCTTTTTGGTAGGGGTTGTGCCGATGCTATGTGGATGGTTGCTTGCACCAAATAATCCTGATAGTGAAAAATTATCACCATATGAATGTGGATTTGAAGCTTTTGAAGACGCACGCATGAAATTTGATGTGCGTTATTATTTGGTAGCTATTCTGTTTATTTTATTTGATCTGGAAATAGCATTTTTATTTCCTTGGGCAATCGTTCTAGATGAAATTGGGCTATATGGATTCATTGCTATGATGATATTCCTTGGTATTCTGGTGGTTGGATTTATCTATGAATGGGTAAAGGGAGCATTAGAGTGGGATTGATGCTATGAGTATAGAAGGAGCTCTTGATAAAGGTTTTATTACTACAACCTTAGATTCAGTTATCAATTGGGGGCGTACTGGATCTATGTGGCCAATGACTTTTGGGTTAGCTTGCTGTGCTGTTGAGATGATGGAAACAGGAGCATCTCGCTATGATCTTGATCGTTTTGGGATAGTTTTTAGACCAAGTCCTCGACAATCGGATGTAATGATTGTGGCAGGAACTTTGTGTAACAAAATGGCGCCTGCTTTGCGTAAAGTCTATGATCAGATGGCTGAGCCAAGATGGGTAATATCAATGGGTTCTTGCGCAAATGGCGGGGGATACTATCATTATTCTTATTCGGTAGTGCGCGGGTGCGATCGTATTGTTCCTGTTGATATCTATGTGCCAGGTTGTCCGCCCACTGCAGAAGCTTTGCTGTATGGCATTATTCAATTACAAAACAAGATCAATCGTACCAACACCATTGCTAGGTAATTTAATTATGTCAAATTTTTCTGATTCAAAAAGTCTCGCCGTAAGTATGCAGAATTTATTGGCAAATAAATTGATTAACCTACAAGATCAGTTTGGTGAGCTGACTATCATGGTGCGAGCTGAGGACATACTTGCAGTATGTAAGATACTGCGTGATGATCCTGTATTGAGTTTTGATACACTGATTGACATATGTGGAATTGATTATTCAACATACGGGGATCATCTAGCTACTAAACATCTTTTGCAAGATAAACGTTTTGCTGCGATTTATCATTTGCTCTCGGTTACGCTCAATCATAGGCTACGCATTCGAGTGATGTCTGAGAGTGATGAATATCCAGTCATTGATTCGGTAACAGAATTGTGGCCTGTTGCTAATTGGTTTGAACGGGAAGCATTTGATCTTTATGGAATTGTATTTGTTGGTCACCCTGATTTGCGTCGAATATTAACAGATTATGGTTTCATAGGTAATCCGTTTCGAAAAGATTTTCCAATAACAGGAAATGTTGAAATGCGATATGATTCAGAACAAAAAAGAGTTATTTATCAACCTGTCAGCATTGAGCCTAGAGAAATAACTCCGCTCGTGATACGAGAAGAACATTACGGGGACTGTGAATAGTTTACTCACATGATATTTGCTGCCTCGCTATCATTTTTTGAAAAAACTTTAAGTAACCTATGGCTGAGATACGTAATTACACCATGAATTTTGGTCCACAGCACCCGGCGGCACATGGTGTTCTGCGACTAGTATTGGAGTTGGATGGTGAAGTAGTGAAACGTGCCGATCCTCATATCGGATTGTTGCATCGAGCTACAGAAAAATTGGCGGAAAATAAAACATATATTCAATCGGTTCCTTATATGGATCGTCTTGATTATGTTTCTATGATGGTCAATGAGCATGCATATGTTATGGCCATTGAAAAGTTATTGCAAATTGAAGTGCCGCTGAGAGCACAATACATAAGGGTGATGTTTGATGAAATTACTCGCATACTGAATCATTTGTTATGGATTGGTGCTCACGCACTTGACGTGGGTGCCATGACAATGTTTCTCTATGCTTTTCGAGAAAGAGAAGATTTGATGGACTGTTATGAAGCTGTATCTGGGGCAAGAATGCACGCAGCCTATTATAGACCAGGCGGTGTATATAGAGATTTGCCAGATACAATGCCCAAATATCAATCCTCAAAAATTCACAATGAAAAACAAACTCGTGCGAGAAATGCAAACCGAGAAGGTTCTTTATTAGATTTTATTGAAGATTTTACCAATCGATTTCCTAAGTATGTCGATGAATATGAGACACTATTAACAGATAATAGAATTTGGAAGCAACGACTGGTTGATATAGGCATCGTTTCACCTGAGCGGGCAAAAGCATTAGGTTTTACAGGTCCAATGTTGCGTGGTTCAGGAGTAGAGTGGGACTTAAGGAAGAAGCAGCCCTATGAAGTATACGATCGTGTCGAGTTTGATATACCGGTTGGGGTGAACGGTGATTGCTATGATCGTTATCTGGTACGTATGGAAGAATTTCGTCAATCGAATAGAATCATAAAGCAATGCATTGATTGGCTCCGTAAGAATCCTGGACCAGTAATCGTAGATAATTATAAAGTCGCACCGCCATCTCGAGTTAATATGAAACAAAATATGGAAGAAATGATTCATCATTTCAAGCTATTTACTGAAGGATTTCATGTTCCGCCGGGTGAGACTTATGCAGCTGTAGAACATCCGAAAGGCGAGTTCGGCATTTATTTGGTATCCAATGGGGCAAACAAGCCTTATCGACTTAAGATACGTGCGCCTGGATTTGCACATCTGGCTGCAATGGACGAAATGTCACGAGGACATATGATCGCCGATGTGGTTGCGATCATAGGTACGCAAGATATTGTATTTGGCGAAATAGATAGATAATAGACGATGTTAAGTATTGAATCCCTTAAAAGAATAGATCGAGAGATCGCTAAATATCCCATAGATAAAAAGCAATCTGCAGTTATGTCCGCATTGGCAATCGCGCAAGAAGAAAAAGGCTGGCTTTCGAGTGAAACAATGGATTTCGTGGCTAAGTATTTAGATATGCCTCCTATTGCTGTATATGAAGTGGCTACATTTTATAATATGTATAACCTCGATCCGGTGGGTAAATACAAAATTACAATTTGTACAAATTTGCCTTGTGCTTTATCAGGTAGTAACGAAAGTGCGGCTTACTTAAAGGAAAAACTAGGAATAGGATATAACCAAACCACGGCAGATGGGAAATTTACACTTAAAGAAGGTGAATGCTTGGGAGCTTGTGGTGATGCGCCAGTGTTATTAGTTAATAATAAACGCATGTGCAGTTTCATGTCCAACGAAATGATTGATCAATTGTTGGAGGAACTGAATAAATGAATAAATATCCGCAAACATTAATGAGCGGGGTCGATTCATCTGATCCAGATAATTGGCGATTAACAAGCTATGAAAAGCGAGAAGGTTATGCTGCTATAAGAAAAATATTAGCCAAAAAAATTACACCTGAAGAAATCATAGAAGAGGTAAAAAAATCTGCTCTTAGAGGTCGTGGTGGTGCAGGTTTTCCTACCGGATTAAAGTGGAGCTTCATGCCTAAAGGTTATGAAGGTGATAAATATATCGTATGTAATTCAGATGAAGGTGAGCCGGGTACTTTTAAAGATCGCGATATTATGCGATTTAATCCTCATCTTCTGATTGAAGGAATGATTATTGCAGCATATGCAATGGGTGTTAAAGCCGGTTATAACTATATTCATGGTGAAATATGGGAAACCTACGAGCGCATGGAAGAGGCTGTTGAAGAAGCTCTGAATGCTGGATATTTGGGTGATAATATCCTCGGTTCATCATTTAGTTTTCATCTATATAATCATCATGGATATGGTGCTTATATTTGTGGTGAAGAGACTGCATTATTAGAGTCAATAGAAGGAAAGAAAGGACAGCCGAGGTTTAAGCCTCCCTTTCCAGCAAACTATGGACTTTACGGTAAGCCGACAACTATCAACAACACGGAAACTTTTTCTTCGGTGCCTTGGATCATTCGGCATGGTGGTGAGAAATATCTACAGCTAGGCAAACCAAATAATGGTGGTACAAAGATATTTTCGGTGTCAGGTCATGTTAATAAGCCAGGAAATTATGAAGTACCACTTGGTACACCTTTTGTTGAGTTGCTAGAGATGGCTGGTGGAATGCGAGGAGGGCGGAAATTGAAGGGTTGCATTCCAGGTGGCTCATCAATGCCTGTTTTGCCCGGAGAAATAATGATGCAAATAGACATGGATTATGATTCTATTGCCAAAGCTGGGTCGATGCTTGGATCGGGTGCAGTCATTATCATGGACGAAACAACTTGCATGGTAAGAGCATTAGAACGTCTTTCATATTTTTATTATGAAGAGTCTTGTGGTCAGTGTACGCCCTGTCGCGAAGGAACTGGTTGGCTTTATCGCATAGTTAATCGAATTGAGCATGGGAAGGGACGACCCGAAGATTTAGATTTGCTAGATAATATTGCTGATAACATTCAAGGAAGAACAATTTGTGCATTAGGTGATGCAGCTGCGATGCCTGTTCGTGCAATGATACAGCATTTTCGAGACGAATTTGTTTATCATATAGAGCATAAGAAATGTTTGGTTTGATTAATTAAATAAGCAATTTCGTCAATTAATATTCGTGATTAAATAAAGAATTAACAGATGGTCAATATAGAAATCGACGGTAAACAAGTATCTGTGCCTAAAGGAAGTACCATCATGGATGGTGCAAAGCAGGTCGGTGTGTATATACCCCATTTTTGCTATCATAAAAAACTATCCATTGCAGCGAATTGCCGTATGTGTCTAGTGCAGGTGGAAAAAGCTCCCAAGCCATTACCAGCTTGTGCAACACCAGTGATGGATGGAATGAAAGTTTTTACTCATTCTCAGCAAGCAATTACGGCTCAGAAAGGCGTTATGGAGTTTTTGTTGATTAACCATCCGCTGGATTGCCCAATTTGTGATCAAGGTGGAGAGTGTCAGCTACAAGATCTTGCTGTTGGGTATGGTGCAAGTGGTTCACGTTACTCTGAGCCAAAGCGGGCGGTAGTAAATAAAAATTTAGGTCCGTTGATATCAACTGATATGACCCGTTGTATCCATTGCACACGATGTGTACGTTTTGGACAGGAAATCGCAGGCATTATGGAGCTTGGAATGGCTGGGCGAGGCGAGCATTCCGAAATACTATCGTTTGTTGGCAAGACTGTAGATTCAGAATTATCCGGAAATGTCATAGATCTTTGTCCAGTAGGTGCACTTGTTAGTAAGCCATTCCGATATTCAGCTCGTACTTGGGAATTATCGCGAAGAAAATCAATCAGTCCGCATTGTGGATTGGGATCTAATCAGGTTGTGCAGATTAAACAGAATCGTGTGATGCGCGTATTGCCGAAGGAAAATGAAGCAATAAATGAATGCTGGTTATCTGACAAAGATCGTTTCTCGTATGAAGGACTAAATTCAGAAGATAGATTAACGAACCCTATGATCAAGCACAATGGTCGCTGGGTTGAGTGTGACTGGCAAGAAGCATTGGAATATACTGCCAGTGCTATCCAAACAATTGCACTAAAACATGGATCTAAGAGTATTGGTGCACTTGGATCTGCGCACAGTACTTTAGAAGAGCTTTATTTGTTGCAGAAATTATTGCGCACTATGGGAAGTGAAAATATAGATCATCGTTTGCGTCAATCTGATTTTCGCATCGATAAACTATTGCAAGGTACTCCGTGGCTTGGTACAAGCATCGAAGATATTTCACGGCTTAAATCTGTATTAATTATTGGCAGCACATTACGCAAAGATCATCCGCTTATAGCACAGCGCTTACGACAAGCAGTAAAGCAGGGTATGCAATTAAATATTGTCAATCCAATGGATGATGATTTATTGACTAAAGTAGCAAATAAAGCAATCGTTGCTCCTAGCGCTATTGTCAAAACTTTGGCAGAAATACTTAAAGCAGCTATAGAGATAAAAGGCATAGAGCAAACTAATGAATTAAAGCAAATACTAAATTCATTTAATATTGCCAGTACAGCTAGTGCATTTGCTATTGCTTCGAGTCTAATTGAGAACGCACCAGCTGCGATTTATCTCGGTAACTTGTCACAGCATCATCCTGAATATTCAAGAATTAGTGTGTTGGTCGAATTTATAGCGAATGCTACAGGCGCAAGTTATGGCATACTGGGTGAGGCTGCAAATAGTGTAGGTGCGTATTTGGTAGGTGCAGTGCCTGAAATCAGCGATTTGTCGATTCCGAAAGCATCAAACTCAATTAAAAAAACGGGTGGATTAAATGCGGCACAAATGCTTGGTTACAGCACTGATTTGCCAGATGAAAGCTGTAATGCACTTATACTGATGAATGTTGAGCCAGAATTTGATGCTTATAATTCTCAACAAGCGCTAGAAACACTTAAATCGTATGAATTCATAGTGACTATGAGTGCATATAAGGGGAGTAGCAGCGACTATGCAGATGTATTGTTACCAATAACTCCATATACTGAAACATCAGGAAGCTATGTCAATACAGAAGGTCGGGTGCAAAGTTTTAATGGAGTGGTGTCACCATTGGGTAATGCTCGTCCTGCTTGGAAAGTTTTACGAGTACTTGCTAATTTATTAGCAGTAGAGAATTTCGATTATGAAACAACTGAACAAATACGTGCTGAAATATTCTCTGATGGTTTAGAAGTTAATCAATACTTAAATAATAAACTTAGAAACTCTGATTTCGAAATAAAAGAAATTGAAAGAAGAGGTATAGAGCGTATTGGCGAGGTGCCCATTTATCAAGCTGATCCGATTGTTCGACGAGCAGAATCACTTCAATTAACTCATGATGCAGAATCTCCAAAAGCTTGGGCAGCACCAGCTGTACTAGAAAAATTAGGACTTGTTACAGGAAATCAGGTAAAGATTACACAAGGAGGTGGAATAGCGAAACTTGAAATAGTAAGTGACGAAAAATTACCTAATAATTGCGTACGTATAGCTTGTGCACATCCCATGACAGTAGCCTTAGGTGATTTGTTTGGTGAAGTATTTATAGAGAAACTGTAATGGTAAAGATTAGGATTTATTAATGGAGTATATTCAACAACAATTTATAAACATTTTTGGAGCTGAATGGGGCGGCATGTTGTACTTATTAGCTACAAATATGACATTTATCTTAGCAATTGTTGTTCCGTTGCTATTGGGTGTCGCTTATTTGACTTTTGCGGAGCGAAAGATAATTGCCTATATGCAAATTCGAGTGGGACCTAATAGAGTAACTTTTTTTGGTATTCCGTGGTTGCGTGGTTGGGGACAACCGATAGCTGATGCTGTAAAAGCAATTATGAAAGAAATCGTTATTCCAACCGGTGCGAATAAGTTTTTATTCATACTTGCTCCAGTATTAACGATTATGCCGGCACTTGCAGCGTGGGCTGTGATTCCATTCACCCCTGAAGTTGTGCTTGCGGATATTAATGCAGGTCTGCTCTATATCTTAGCTATGACGTCCATGGGAATATATGGCATTATTATTGCTGGTTGGGCATCAAATTCTAAATATGCTTTTCTTGGCGCTATGCGTTCTGCTGCACAGGTTGTTTCTTATGAGTTAGCCATGGGCTTTGCTTTAGTTTGTGTATTGATGATGTCGCAGAGCTTAAAGTTGGGGGATATTGTAAATGGTCAGCAAGGTGATAGTTTATTGAATTGGTATTTGATTCCGCTATTTCCTATGTTTCTTGTATATCTAATTTCAGGTGTGGCAGAAACAAATCGTGCGCCATTCGATGTCGCCGAAGGTGAGTCGGAAATCGTTGCAGGTTTTCATGTCGACTACTCGGGAATGGCTTTTACTGTATTTTTCCTGGCAGAGTATTCCAATATGATATTGGTGGCAACATTAACATCTATTATGTTTTTGGGAGGATGGTTACCACCAATCGATATCGCTCCTTTTACATCAATACCTGGATTTGTCTGGTTATTACTTAAGATTGCATTTATTCTTTTCTTCTTTCTTTGGTTCCGCGCAACCTTTCCTCGATACCGTTATGATCAGATCATGAGATTGGGTTGGAAAATATTTATTCCAATCACACTTGTATGGATCGTGATACTAGGCTTAATCATGCAATTGCCCGAATCAACAAGAGATGCATTTCCGTTAAATATTTGGTTCTAAAATAGAGAAAGTATCATGGATCGAATTAAGAAATTTTTTAGTACCTTTTTATTATTTGAATTAATAAAGGGTATGGCAGTTACCGGGAGCTATTTGTTTAAACCAAAGATAACCGTCCATTATCCAGAAGAAAAAACGCCGCAATCGCCACGGTTTAGAGGCTTGCATGCACTGCGACGCTATCCCAATGGAGAAGAGCGCTGTATTGCCTGTAAGTTATGCGAGGCGGTGTGTCCTGCGATGGCGATTACTATAGATTCAGAGCAACGTACTGATGGAACAAGACGTACTACGCGCTATGATATCGATTTGAGCAAGTGCATTTTCTGTGGATTCTGTGAGGAATCTTGTCCAGTTGATTCAATCGTAGAAACACGCATACTTGAATATCACGGAGAGAAAAGAGGTGATTTGATATATACCAAAGAGATGTTATTGGCGGTGGGGGATCGTTATGAAGAACAAATCGCCAAAGACAGGGAAGCTGATGCACGTTATCGTTGATTTAGTTGGTAAAAACAAATGAATTTCCAAGATGTCATATTTTATATTTTTTCTGCTGTCTTAGTTGCGTCAGCACTGGGCGTTATTATAGTGCGTAATCCGGTCTATTCGGCATTACTGTTAGTATTAGCATTTGTTACATGTGCAGGCCTATGGTTATTGCTGGAAGCTGAATTTTTAGCGATTGCATTAGTATTGGTGTATGTGGGTGCGGTAATGGTTTTGTTCTTGTTTGTTGTCATGATGCTAGATATTAACTTAGACAGGTTGCGTGAAGGATTCTGGAAATGGTTCCCATTCGGTGCATTGATTTCATTGGCGATGGTTGTAGAAATATCTATGGTTCTAATGAATGAATATTTCGGACTTGAAGAAATGCCTACACCAAAACCTCATGAAGCAGATTATAGCAATACCAGAGAATTAGGTCGTTTAATCTATACTGAATATGCATATGCTTTTGAATTGGCAGCAGTGTTGTTATTGGTCGCTATGGTTGCTGCGATAGCACTGACCTTGCGACATAGAGAAGATAAGAAATCGCCAAATCCGTCAGAACAGGTTAAGGTAAAAAAAGAGGATCGCATACGGATTATAACAATGCCATCAGAAAAGAAAGATTAAGAAAATCTATCGAAAATAAAATTGTTTGACAAAATCTTAAATTTAAGAAGAGGTAGTTAGTTTGGTATCGTTATCTCATTATCTGGTACTTGGTGCTATATTATTCGCTATAGGTATCGTTGGTATTTTCCTCAATAGAAAAAATGTCATCATTATTCTGATGTCTATCGAACTGATGTTGCTAGCTGTAAATATGAATTTTATAGCATTTTCACATTATTTACAGGATGTATCAGGACAGATATTTGTATTTTTTATTCTGACCGTTGCAGCAGCAGAGTCAGCCATAGGTTTAGCAATATTAGTCGTGTTATTCCGAAATCAACAAACGATTAATGTTGATGATTTGGATAAGCTCAAAGGCTGATAAACAAAGATAAATTTATATAACTGACAAAAAGAATTAATAACCGAGATGCAGAAACTTTATTTATTGGTGCCACTAGCACCGTTGTTGGGAGCTCTCATTGCTGGATTAATAGGGCGTATAATAGGACCAGTGTGGAGTCATCGAATTACAATAGCGTTAGTTTTTGCTTCCTTGCTAACATCGATTGTTATCTTTTTAGATGTACTAGAAGGTAATACTTACAATGGCACGGTTTATACTTGGCTAGTTACTGGCGATGCGCGATTTGAAATTGGATTTCTAATTGATCAATTGTCAGCAACCATGATGGTTGTGGTTAGCTTCGTTTCACTCATGGTTCATATTTATACGATTGGCTATATGCATGATGATCCAGGTTATCAGCGTTTCTTTAGCTATATCTCCTTATTCACCTTCTCAATGATGATGTTGGTGATGTCAAATAATTTTCTGCAATTATTTTTTGGTTGGGAAGCTGTCGGCCTGGTTTCTTATTTATTGATCGGTTTCTGGTATACACGGCCATCGGCTATTTATGCCAATATGAAGGCATTCTTAGTCAACCGTGTAGGTGATTTTGGCTTTCTCCTCGGTATAGCAATGGTGTTAATGTATTTCGGTACCTTAGATTATGCTGCCGTCTTTACGCAAGCACCTGAAATTGTCAATGAACAGATCGAGTTAATACCTGGTTCCTCATGGTTAGTGATGACTGTGATTTGTATTTTGTTGTTTATTGGTGCTATGGGTAAGTCAGCACAATTTCCATTGCATGTATGGTTGCCTGATTCGATGGAAGGACCAACTCCAATATCTGCACTAATACACGCCGCTACTATGGTTACTGCTGGTATTTTTATGGTAGCGCGAATGTCTCCATTATTTGAATTATCAGAAAATGCTTTATCTTTTATATTGATAATTGGAGGAATTACTACACTTTTTATGGCACTAATTGCTGTAGTACAGGATGATATTAAGCGTGTAGTTGCTTATTCCACATTGTCACAATTAGGCTATATGACTGTTGCACTAGGTGCATCGGCATATTCTGCAGCGATTTTTCATTTGATGACACATGCTTTTTTCAAAGCAGTATTATTTCTAGGGGCCGGTTCTGTCATCATTGCGATGCATCATGAACAGAGTATGCAGAAAATGGGAGGGCTTAAACGATACATGCCCATAACTTATGGAACAATGTTTATTGCTGCTTTAGCTAGTGCTGGAGTACCTGGTTTTTCCGGCTTCTTTTCGAAGGATGCGATTATTGAAGCAGTGCATTTTGCGAATATTCCAGGAGTCGATTTTGCTTACTTCTGTGTACTAGCAACTGTTTTTGTAACTGCCTTGTATACATTCCGATTGATATTTATGACTTTTCATGGGCAACCAAGAATGGATGCTCACACAAAAGAGCATTTGCACGAATCACCCTGGGTTGTGACTGTTCCGCTTATGATTCTAGCCATACCGACAGTAGCAGCAGGTTGGTTTATTGGACCAATAGTGTTTGGTGATTACTTTAATAATGTCATTTATGTATCTCCGCAGCATAATGCTATTGAAAAATTAGGTGCTGAGTTTTCGGGAATCGGTGAAATGATGATTCATTCACTATCCACAGCACCATTCTGGTTATCAACAGCAGGTATTTTTTCAGCTTGGTTTTTATATAGTGCAAAAACAGATTTACCTGGGAAAATAAAAACTAAATTTAGTATTTTATTCACATTGCTAGATCGTAAATACTACATTGATGAATTCTATTCATGGTTTTTTGCTGGTGGCACTCGTGCATTGGGAACCGTATTGTGGAAATATGGAGATGTGAAAATAATAGATGGTTTTTTTGTTAATGGTGCAGCGCGTGTAGTAGCATGGACTTCTATTATTGTGCGTCAGTACCAAACCGGATACATCTATCATTATGCATTTACTATGATTGTTGGCATATTTGTTGTTTTGACACTATGGTTATATTAACTCGAACGTAGTTATGAAACTTAGTGTTATATGATGATAAATCCCTGATCCAAAAACTTAAAAAGTATTAATCAATGAAACGGAATAAACATGTCGTTTGAGTTTCCTCTATTAAGCTTAATTATTTGGCTCCCCATTATTTTTGGTATCGCTGTATTCGCAACTGGAAATGACCATAATGCACAATTGGCACGCTCAATAGCGTTGATAGGATCAATTCTTGGAATATTGGTAGCAATACCACTCTACACGAGCTTTGATTCTTCTCTAGCAACGATGCAGTTTATCGAGAATCATGTTTGGTTTGAGCGTTTTAACGTCAATTATCATCTAGGTGTAGATGGTATATCAATGCCATTGATATTGCTCAATTGTTTTATTACTCCATTGGTGATTGTCGCTGGTTGGCAAGTAATTAAAACAAGAGTATCTCAATACATGGGAGCTTTTTTAGTAATGTCGGGTATTGTCAACGGTGTCTTCTCATCGTTGGATGCAATCCTTTTTTATGTATTCTGGGAAGCATCTTTGATACCTATGTTTTTAATTATTGGTATTTGGGGCGGGCCTAATCGGGTTTACGCAGCCATAAAATTTTTTCTCTATACGCTACTGGGTTCATTGCTGATGTTGATAGCCTTCATTTATCTCTATCAAACATCGGGCGGTAGTTTTTCGATACAAGATTATCATCAGTTAGCAATTCCAATGACACCGCAAATTTTGATATTTGTCGCTTTTTTATTGGCGTTTGCTGTGAAGGTTCCTATGTGGCCGGTGCATACTTGGTTGCCAGATGCGCACGTAGAAGCTCCAACAGGAGGATCGGTTGTACTTGCTGCAATACTGCTTAAACTAGGAGGATACGGTTTTCTACGTTTTTCAATGCCAATCGCGCCCGATGCTAGCCATTACTTAGCTGATATGATGATTTTATTATCCCTGGTTGCAGTCGTTTATATTGGATTAATAGCGCTTATGCAAGCTGATATGAAGAAATTGATAGCTTATTCATCGGTAGCGCATATGGGATTTGTGACTTTGGGTTTTTTTCTTCTTAACGCCTATGGAATAGAAGGTGCAATGGTTCAGATGATTTCTCACGGATTCATATCTGGTGCAATGTTTTTATGTGTGGGAGTTCTTTACGACAGATTACATTCGCGTCAGATAGCTGACTATGGGGGAGTTGTTAATAAAATGCCTACCTTCGCAGCTTTCTTTATGTTATTCGCGATGGCTAATGCTGGATTGCCAGGAACCAGTGGTTTTGTCGGTGAATTTATGGTAATCATGGGAACAATTAAAATAAATTTTTGGTATGCATTCTTAGCGGCAACTACATTGATTTTCGGTGCAGCTTACACATTATGGATGTATAAAAGAGTCATATTCGGTGCAGTTGCAAGCCCTGCGATTGAAGAGCTGCAAGACATTTCAAAAAGGGAATTTGCATTATTGGCAATTTTGGCGATTTCGGTTTTATGGATAGGAATTTATCCATTTCCGTTAACAGAAGTTATGCATGCAACTGTCAATCAATTATTGACACATGTCAGTATCAGTAAATTGTAATGCTCTGATTTTTAAATAAGAATTGTGATTTTCTCGATATGAGGATTAAGAGTTAATGAATTTTATATCACCTGAATTTGCGCCAGCCTATTCTGAGATCTTTATGCTCGTTATGGTGTGCATTGTTATGCTGGCTGATGTCAGTGCGGGCGAGAATAGGCGCTATGTTGCTTATTTGCTAACTCAAATTACGTTGATGGGCTGTGGTTTACTCACTTTTTTGTCATTTACGACAGAAGCTAGTCAGACATTTTCCGGTATGTTCGTTGATGATGCGCTAGCAGATATACTTAAACTAATGGTGTATGGAACTGTATCAGCAGTACTTATATACTCACATGCTTACATCAGCGATCGGGGCTTGTTGAGGGGTGAATTTTTTAGTTTGATCTTATTTGCGACCTTAGGAATGATGGTAATGATTTCTGCCAGTCATTTCCTTACACTCTATATAGGCTTAGAGCTATTATCCCTCTCTCTCTATGCCTTAGTTGCACTACGTCGTGATTCGATTATGGCAACTGAAGCAGCCATGAAGTTTTTTGTTCTTGGTGCACTTGCATCTGGATTTCTGCTTTATGGTATGTCTTTGATTTATGGTGCTACGGGAACACTTCATGTTTCTCAGCTTGCTCAAATCATTCAAAGCGAAGCAAGCAACAAGGAAGTTTTGGTGGTAGGTTTAGTGTTTGTGGTGGCAGGAATAGGTTTTAAGCTGAGTGCTGCGCCTTTTCATATGTGGGCTCCTGATGTATATGAAGGTGCGCCAACTGCTGTGACATTATTTATTGGTTCTGCTCCCAAATTAGCGGCTTTTGGTTTTGTCATGCGTTTGTTGGTCGAAGGCCTGGGGGAAATGGTAGCTGACTGGCAAGGTATGCTGATAATTTTGGCTGTGATGTCAATGGCTGTGGGTAATATTGCAGCGATTGCACAATCGAATATCAAGCGGATGCTGGCCTATTCAGCCATTTCACACATGGGTTTTTTATTACTTGGGTTTATTAGTGCAGATTCAAATGGTTATAGTTCTGCATTATTTTATGTCATTGCCTATGTGTTGATGACATTAGGTACTTTTGCAATGATCATGCTGTTGTGTCGCAGTGGATTCGAGGCTGAAAATATTTCTGATTTTAAAGGTCTTAACAAAAGAAATTCTTGGTATGCTTTTATTGCATTAGTATTAATGCTCTCATTAGCTGGAATTCCACCGATGATCGGATTTTATGCAAAACTTGCAGTTTTGCAGGCGGTTGTCAATGCGGGCTATATTTGGCTGGCTGTTGCTGCTGTATTGTTCTCATTAATAGGCGCATTCTATTACTTGCGCATCATTAAAATGATGTATTTTGATGAACCAGAAACGGATGAACCTATTTTGCCAAACAATGATGTGAAAATATTACTTAGTGCGAATGGTTTTGCAGTTTTGGCACTTGGAATATTTCCTCAAGCATTAATGGGATTTAGTCTTTACGCTATTCAGAATTCAATGTAATATTTAACGTTAATAGCTGATAGAGGTATTGGCTTTAAATAACTTTTTCTGTTAACAAAGAATTCCTTGCGCTTCTTTTGTTGTATGAAAATCATCCTTTTGGAAATACGTGTTAATTAGTCGGTCCTGCGAAACGCTTGGAAACCCTATAAATGTTCGAATGCATGCGAATTAGCAAACGCTGAAATTCCTGGGAAATTATAATATAGGCATCAAAAGCTGAGGGAATTAGGGGAAACTTAA
>JAGOKN010000132.1 GCA_017994575.1 Nitrosomonas sp. | reverse complement strand
GATTGAATCGTTATCTGGTTGATAAACTTTTTATGGCGGGCCTCCCCGCATTGCAAGGTAGTGAATCTGGTCAGGTCCGGAAGGAAGCAGCCACAGCTATTTATTGCGAGTGCCGGGGGTCTGGCTCGCCACCCCAACATTGTTTCGAGAAAGCCGTTATTAGAATCCTTGCTGGCTTGATATGATTTAACTCGATTTTTCAATCCAATCAAAAAAACGTGTCTCAAACACAAGTCCTGGCGCGAAAGTGGCGCCCAAGAAATTTCTTAGAATTGACTGGACAAGAGCATGTAGTCAGAGCGCTGACGAATGCGCTTGAGCAAAATAGGTTGCATCATGCTTATCTGCTGACGGGCACGCGTGGCGTGGGTAAAACCACGATTGCCCGTATCCTGGCCAAGTCGCTCAATTGTGAGAAGGGCGTGACGGCAGTGCCTTGTGGCACTTGTGCTGCTTGTGAACAGATTGATGCCGGAAGTTTTATTGATTTGATTGAATTGGATGCAGCTTCGAACACGCAAGTGGATAACATGCGTGAGCTGCTGGAGAACGCGCTATATGCGCCGACGAGCGCCCGTTTCAAGATTTATATCATTGATGAAGTGCATATGCTTTCCAAATCCGCCTTCAATGCCATGTTGAAGACTCTGGAAGAGCCGCCTGCACATGTCAAATTTGTACTGGCAACTACAGATCCGCAGAAAATCCCCATTACAGTCCTATCGCGCTGCTTGCAATTTAATCTAAAACAAATTCCGCAGCCGCAAATTACTGAGAATCTCAGAAAAATATTGGATCAGGAAAATATTCGTAGCGATATAACCTCCTTGCAACTGATTGCTCGTGCCGCACAGGGCAGTATGCGTGATGCATTGAGTTTGTTGGATCAGGCCATTGCATTTGGTCAGGGTCAGGTTGAGGAAGCTGGGGTTCGGGATATGCTGGGTATCATCGACCAAAGCTATCTGTTTGATTTGCTGGATGCCTTGGTGCAGAGAGATGGATTAAAATTATTGACATTAGCGGATGCGATGGAAGTTCAGTGTCTTTCCTTTGATGCGGCTCTGCAGGATTTGGCCGCCTTATTGCATCGAATTGCCTTGGCGCAAACGATTCCACAGGCCATTAGTGAAGATACCCCTGAGTATGCGCGGATCATTAAACTGGCTCAGATATTTGCGCCGGACGATATTCAATTGTTTTATCAGATTGCATTGCATGGGCGAAGCGATCTCAGTTTGGCACCCGATGAATATGCTGGTTTTACCATGACGTTGCTGCGCATGCTGACTTTTATGCCGGATGATCTGTCATCAGCGGTTCAATCTCAGCGTACGCCTTCTATTCCAATCAAGCCGCGCGAGAATCAGGATGCTCAGCGACGCACGGAACCATTGTCTGATCATACGCATGCGCCGGTGAATGTATCGAACTTGGATTGGCCGCAATTGATACAACAACTAAAGTTGTCTGGAATGGCTAAAATGCTGGCACAGCATAGCGAGGCGACGATATTTTCAGCAGGGAAGATAGCACTATGTGTGCCAGATTTGCATAAGCATCTGTTGGAAAAAAAATATCAGGAGAAAATTCAAATGGCATTGAATGCTTATTTGGGTAGATCTGTGGAGCTTAATTTTTCTGTCGGTAGCGTAACCGGATTGACGCCGGTGGTGTTACAGCAACGCGAAGAAGAAGCAAAACAGGCGCAGGCTGTTGAAGCGATTGAGAAGGATTCAATTGTACAACAACTGGTTGAGAACTTTGATGCAAAATTAATAGTTTCTTCAATTAAACCGATTCAAAAATAAAGGAGGTAATAGACATGAGAGGCGGTATTGGAAATATGATGAAGCAAGCACAGCTCGTGCAAGAAAATATGAAGCAAATGCAGGAAAAGCTCGCCACTATTGAAGTGGAAGGTCAATCGGGAGCCGGATTGGTCAAGGTTGTCATGACTTGCCGTCACGATGTCAAAAGCATTAGCATTGATGACAGTCTGGTAGGTGATGATAAAGAAATGCTGGAAGACCTCGTTGCCGCTGCTTTTAATGACGCCGTGCGTCGAGTGGAATCCACCACGCAAACAAAAATGGCAGAACTGACCAGCGGCTTGGGCTTGCCTCCTGGGATTAAATTGCCTTTTTAAGTCAATTCCCAGCCGGGTTCTGACCGAAAGTAAGTTTGTATTTGGCGGACTGTGATTGGATGATCGCAAGTAGTTTCTTGGCTGCTATCCTTCTGCGTTTCTTTGGTTGGTTATTTTTTAGTCAGTGCGACTTTAGGTTTAAAAATTAATGAAAGTAAATAGGCCGATCAGACCGGTAAAGAAGAAAGCATCCGTTTCCAAAAGCGCCCCAAGTGGACAGGCGCCAGAATCTTCACAAGTGTCGACTTCAACCACTTTTAAGTTGCATAAGCTCCTGGCACAAAAGGGATTGGGATCGCGTCGGGAAATGGAAGCATTGATAGCTGCTGGCGAAGTCAGTGTGAATGGCAAGGCGGCGATAGTCGGCGATCGGGTTGGACCGGAAGATGTTGTGCGTATTGGTAAGCGGGTAATTCGTCTGAATTTGGAAGAGAGTTTGCCAAAAGTTTTGCTATATCATAAGCCTGAAGGTGAAATCGTCAGTCGCGATGATCCTGAAGGCCGGCCTTCGGTGTTCGATAAACTGCCTCATTTGCGATCTTCCAAATGGATTGCGATAGGGCGTCTGGATTTTAATACCAGCGGCCTGCTGATATTTACTACCGATGGTGTATTGGCCAATCGATTGATGCATCCACGCTTCGAGATGGAACGTGAATATGCGGTGCGGATATTGGGAGAATTGACTACTGAACAGATGGAGCAATTAACTACCGGTATCGAATTGGAGGACGGGGTGGCAGCTTTTTCTTACTTGGCAGAGCAGGGTGGGGAAGGGATTAATCACTGGTATCGAGTCATTCTGAAAGAAGGCAAAAATCGCGAGGTGCGGCGAATGTTTGAAGCCATTGGTTTGACCGTCAGCCGCCTGATGCGTGTTCGTTTTGGTCCAATTAATCTGCCGCCAAGGATTAAACGAGGTCAATGGCTGGAGTTGGATGAAAAAGAAACCAGACAATTGCTCAGTATGCTGCCTAATTGACGGAAAGTATGATTGATTCAGGCCAGCTTGGTTAATGAGGGTGTCTCCGCTATAAAAAGTGCAACACCCTCATATGCTCATCAGAATTTCAAAACGGCATTGAATTAATTGCTGACTTCTACAAAAGTACCATTTTCTCTGATCCAGAATCGATTAGTGACTGTATCGAAAATAGAGGTGGCATCGGTAGCAAAGCAATCCGCTACGACCTGATTTGTGGTGGTACCTTTCATTGCAAATGTGATCGGCGGGGTAACCGTGATTCCAGGTATGCTCGGAAGTTGAGTACCCAATGCCTCGGTCATGTCATAGCAAACATCAGAATTGATAATTAGATTGGAGCCTTCTGCTGGCACATTGATGGTGCAATGCTTGCTGTTGGAGACATTGTTAGCTAAATCCTGGAAAGGATTGGGAATGTTTGGGATACTGATCGTAATTCCTCTAATCTCGGATGAGCTAACACTGGTATTAGATAATACGGAAATTCCTGTGGCAGTGGTTTGCTGGGGGGCTGTGCACAGGTTGTTGTCTGTGGGCATTGGAATGCATATTCCATTGGTGGTGACATTCACGACATTGCCATTCTGTGTGTAAACCAATCCGGCCGGTACATTTGCGGTATTGCACGCAGGGATGCCGGTGTTGCCGCCAGTATTATCAATCTGAGTAATTGCACCGGACAATGTGCTAATGAATGCTGGATTATTTCCCCAGGGACCTCCCAATAAATAGACGCCATTGTCATTCTTGTTCACGCCGGCATAAACACCTGTGTCAGGATAATGTCTGAATAGCCAGGGTTCTATGTTTTGTGTGGTCTGATGGTTTGGAAAAAAATCCGGATAAGTACTTTCTGCCCAATTAAACAATCTTTCAGAGTCACTAGCCGTATCAGCATAAGCAAGTTGGATGGTGCCGAGTAAGAAAGTTGCACAAACAGAAGTAATGAGTTTTCTGATGGGGTGCTTCATAGTAATGACCTCCAATTGGATTAATAAAGTGATGATTTTATCAATCTGTAGAATATCATACTGCAATGACTAGTTTTGTAATCAAATCTCCTAGGATACTGATACCGATCAAGCACTTGCCCGGAGAATCCCTATTAGCTTTACTGCGCTGATACTGGTTTTTCATTGTTTATGGCTTATTTAATGGTGACCAAGGATAATCTTTCAAGTGTTCCTGCAATTCTTCCTGGCGATAGCGGTTGATTCGTCCCAAAGCCAAAACTACTGACATGACGATTGGCAATGTAAATATCAAGATGCCGGTCAATGCAATCAGATTTTCACCAATCCATAATGTTACCGTCCAGTTGAAGATAAGTACCGATAGATACAGTACTGGACCCAGCAGTGAGCGGCACGGCATGGCGACTATTCCACGGGGTGTCTTTTGCTCGTGGCGGCGATCAACCCACTGGAAAGCAGCCACTAATGCGAAACTGGTCAATAACCAGCCGACATAATTTGAGATAGGCACTCCAAAATGCAAACCAGCCTCGTAGTAACCGTAAATCTGCCCCAGAAACCAGCGATTACCCTGCAATGCGACGGGATCAATGATGATATCTAAAAAGGTTTGCAAGAAAGCACCTAATACCAAGGCGGCCCATGAATGCCGGATAGTGCGTGTCTCCAATGTGATCAAGTCCAGACCCCGGGTTGCCAAAGGCGACAAGATAAACAACGCTGTGGTGTAACTGCAATAGGTCAGGAAAACATAAGAAAGCGAATCAAAGAAGGGCACCCCCCAGATCCACAATTCCTGATGACTGGTCGTCTCAATGTAGTAATACCAACCGTAGGGAAATCCGGTGGAAATGGAAAGTTTCTCAGATGAGAAGGCGATTGCGTATCCAATCACAGTAAAGATTAAAGTTTTATGCCAGCCTACATGCGGCACACAGGCTAACAAGTAAGCAGCAAAAAAAGAAAATACGTAGGGGCGCATGACAATAGTGTCGATGGCGGCATCAAGCATGGGTTTTCCTTAAGGGATGAGCAGGTAATCCTCCCATTTTTAACAGGAGCCTGCAGTAGAAGGTTTTAGTTTTAAAGCTTCTGCCAACTTCATTGCTGGCGTGATACCTCCAAGTGCCATACTCGGACGTTCATTATTGTAAATCCATAA
>JAGOKN010000131.1 GCA_017994575.1 Nitrosomonas sp. | reverse complement strand
ACTTTGGTACTCCTTCATTTTTGACTCCTCGTCTCGTGGTTGAGACGAGAACGTTACGACGACTGCCGTAACGGTCAAACCTTTGGGAGTCCCCCGGCAAAGCCGGGGGTTTACCTATTATTAATTATTTATTTGAATCGAACCATTCATCAAGCTCATTATTAATACGCGCATCTATCGGTATATCATCAACTCGCTCAGATTCATGATCAGTATGAGTTTCTGTCGGAACATCATTAGATAGTTCTGATTCATCATAAATTCGAGCTTCTATTGGACTGTTATCAGTCAAATCAGACTCGTTATCGGAGTAAGTTTCTGTCGATGAGTCATCAATCAGATCAGATTCATTATCAAAATAAGTTTCTGTCGATAGGTCATCAACCAATATTGTAGCATCTACAGTTGATTTACTTTTTTCTAGAAATTGCCAATAAGTTGCAGACACCAAAGTGAAAGCAAATAATGCCAACACTAACAATAACAGCTTGCCAGTATTAAAATGTTCATCATGCTCACCATAAACAGAAGTATTATTGCCTGTATGCATCAATTTTATTGTGGAGTGGCAATTCTCTAATGCTGCTCGACGAGCAGATTGCAATCGATATAAAGTGCTTTGCTTGATATTCTCATCTGCACTGTAATCCAGCAACTTGGCAATTTCCCTTCCCAACTCTTGCTCGTTCATAATTTAACTCCTTTTTCTCTGAGTATCGAAGCTAACGTATGAACCGCTCTGGAGCAGTGTGTTTTTACACTACCCTCAGAACAATTCATTATCACTGCAGTTTCCGCCAGACTCATTTCTTCCCAATAACGCAGTATGAAGGCTTCGCGTTGACGTGCAGGTAGAATTTCTATAGCCTTTTCTATCAAATTAATCATTTGCGCCCTTTCTAATTGTTCATCAGGCTCTTTTATATAATTAGATTCTGGCTTTATCTGTAAAGTTTCGAGGATATCAAAGTCTTCCTGATTCTTATCCTGATCACTGGGCGTAAATGCTGAAAATAATGTTGTCCATAATGAACGGGTTTTCTGTCGCCGATAATAATCACGGATAGTGTTTTGCAGGATACGCTGAAACAAAAGTGGCAGCTCTTCCGCCGGCTTAGCAGAATAGCTAGCAGCAAGCTTCATCATGGAATCCTGAATGATATCCAATGCTGCATGCTCATCATGAACCGCAAACAGGGCTTGTTTATATGCGCGCCTCTCGGTTTCAATCAAAAAATCTGAAAGTTCTTCTCGAGTAGCCAGGATGGCCAACCTTTACTTATGGTTAAAATTAATTTAGAAAGCTAAAGCAATTGATAGGAGTTTTTTCTTATAATATTTTAAGAGTCATTCAATTCATATTTTTCTTACGCATGGCAACTCTCTTTTCTGAAACAATAACACAAAATGACAAACTGTTTTTATGCAACAACATATAGTTAATTGCCCTCAATGTGGCAAAAAAGTCGTATGGGAAACGACCAATTGTTTCCGACCATTCTGCTCCGAGCGATGCAAAACGAACGATTTATCCCTTTGGGCTCAAGAATCTTATCGAATTCCAGAATTGGAAAAAAGTTTAAAAAATAAAGAATAGATCACCAAACTCGAAACAACCCCTAACATACTGTTACAAATTTACAATGCCACGTATCATCGCAATTCCGTGCGCGCCCATTTCCTGAGCACATGGTAAATCATCAAAATCCAATCCACCCAAAGCATACACCGGCAATGAATAATCGCGAATCATTGCAGCAAATTTTCTCCAGCCCATAGGTAATAATCCAGGATGGCTTAATGTGGATTGAACCGGACCCAGCACGACAAAATTAAGCCCCAATTGCTCTGCAGCCCAAAGTTCTTCTGGGTTATGACACGAAGCTGCACACAATCCAAATTCCACATCAGGATGGCAAGTCAATGCCATGAGCTGCGATGACGTAAAATGCACGCCATCGGCCCGAACTTCACGAGCTAATGCGACATCACCGTTTATCAAAACTTTGGCCTCATGTGCGCGAGCCAATGCTAAAACCTGTACTGAGAATTCGCGCAACAAATCTTTCGCCATCCGCTTTTCCCGGATCTGAATTAATTTCAGGCCATTACGCAATGCCTGCTCAATCTGTTGCAGTGCCGGTTCAATTCCAATCTCACTCGCCTGCGTAATAGCATAGACCGGTGGTAGCAGAAGTGCCTGCAAAATAGGCTCATTGGCAGGCAAAATAGGCGACACGACCACATGATGTGGCCATTGCCAGAAGAATCCTTGTTTCTCTCTCGGTGTCGGTCTGCCTTGCCACTTTACCACACGAAAAAAATGCAATCGCACCGTGGCATGTGAATAAGTAAAAACACGCGTAATCCAAGGATATGCGCTGCGGATTTGAATTCCTAATTCCTCCCACAGCTCGCGCTCCAAAGCTTTGAATAAGGCTTCACCTTTTTCAACCTTGCCACCGGGAAACTCCCAGTAACCGGAATATATTTTTCCTCCGGGTCTACGCGCCAATAGAAACTGACCATCGGAGCGCGTAATGACTGCTGCAACGACTTCAATGATGGGTGCTGATTCAGTGAGCGGTATAGGAGGGTTATTCTCAGACAATTAATGATCACCGCTTGATTGTTGCCGACCGGCCAGATCGCGTGCAAACTGCCAAGCCACACGACCGCTGCGCGAGCCGCGCTCCAGTGCCCATTGCAGAGCTTCTGTGCGCGATAATGCAGTCATTTCATGGATACCGAAATAATCCAGCCAGTGGCGCACGATCTGCAAATAGTGCTCCTGATCAAAAGGATAAAACGATATCCATAAACCAAAACGCTCCGATAAGGAAATTTTTTCTTCAATCGCTTCGCTCGGATGCACTTCCTCACCAATATGGCGTGTATCGAGATTGTCGCGCATAAATTCCGGCACCATATGTCTTCGATTGGACGTGGCGTAGATCACCATATTGTCGGACACGGTGGCAATCGATCCATCCAGCACCACTTTAAGCGCTTTATATCCCGGTTCATCGGTTTCAAAAGACAAATCGTCACAAAATAAAATAAAACGCTCCGGACGCTGATAAATCTTTTCTACAATATCGTGCAAATCAACCAGATGATGTTTCTCCACTTCGATCAAGCGTAAGCCATTCTTGGCGTATCTATTCAGCAAGGCTTTGATCAAAGAAGATTTACCTGTACCGCGCGCACCTGTCAGCAGCACATTGTTAGCCGAGTATCCCTGCACAAACTGCTGCGTATTTTGGTCAATACGTTGTTTCTGCTGATCAATTCCGCATAATGCATCGAAAGTAATCCGATGCGGATGCGTAACCGCCTGAATAAACCCGCTATTACCTTGTCTACGCCAGCGAAAGGCAATAGCGGATTGCCAATCAGGATCGAGTTGTGCAGACGGCACAAACTTTTCCAACTGATCGAGCAGTCTATCCGCTCGCGCATAAAGTTTATCTAAATCGTTCATGGAATATCGGATTAGCTGCGATAGCTCGCATTGATCTTGACATAGTCATAAGAAAAATCACAGGTCCATACCGTGATGGATGCTGAACCCCGATTAAGCACAACATGCACAGTAATCTCGGATTGATTCATCACGCGTTGCCCATCTTCTTCGCGATAATTAAGAGCCCTGCCACCCTGTTCTGCAACCAGCACATCATCCAAATACAACTGAATGCCACTTACGTCCAGATCATCAACTCCGGCATAACCAATCGCTGCCAGAATACGACCCAAATTGGGATCGGATGCGAAAAAAGCGGTTTTAACCAGTGGCGAATGGGCAATGGCATAAGCCACTTTGGCGCATTCATTCGCATCCTTGCCTGCATCAACTTGCACAGCGATGAACTTGGTAGCGCCTTCGCCATCGCGCACAATCATTTTGGCCAGATCGGCAGCGACCGTAGTCACTGCTGTTTGCAACAAGCCATATTCTGCACTGTCTTGACGAGTGATTTCCCTATGTCCCGCTTTTCCTGTGGCCAGCACAATGAAAGCGTCATTGGTAGATGTATCGCCATCCACCGTGATGCGATTAAACGAATGGTCTGCGGCAGATCGCACTAATGCTTGCAACGAATCCTGGCTGATAACTGCATCGGTGGCGACATAACCCAGCATAGTCGCCATATTCGGACGTATCATGCCGGAACCTTTGGCAATTCCTGTAATCGTCACAGTCTTGCCATCAATCTGTACTTGTCGCGATGCGGCTTTGGGCACAATATCCGTCGTCATGATCGCCTGCGCTGCGTCAAACCAATTATCCGCCTTACAATTAGCCACGGCGGCTGGCAATCCAGCAACAATTCTATCCATCGGCAACGGCTCCATGATTACGCCAGTCGAAAATGGCAATACTTGTTGTGCCGTACAGTCCACTAACCTAGCTAATTCAGCACACGTTGCGACAGCGTGTTGAATCCCCGCCTCGCCGGTACCGGCATTGGCATTGCCGGTATTCACCACCAGTGCGCGAGTGGGCGACTGCATCAGATGCTGCTTCGCTACAATTACTGGTGCGGCACAAAAACGGTTCTGGGTAAACACACCGGCGACTTGCGTACCCTCATCCAGCAGCATCACCAACAAATCCTTGCGGTTAGGTTTTTTAATACCTGCCTCGGCAATGCCAAGGATAATGCCTTCAACGGGCAACAAATGTTCGGGAAGTAGAGAAGAAATATTAACAGGCATGATCTATAATCAGTTTCTTGTGAAATGACGCTATGCTACCGCATCTTTGTCAAGATTTCCTGGAAATTCCGACTAATGAACTTGATGGCTCTGTAGTTGCTGCTTTCTCGTATTTCATATCTGCAGGATATTTTCAATGATGATACCTGATGCATTCCACAAACTTGGTCAGTTTATGGTTTATTTCCAGCATCTTGAGCACACAATCAACGAGCTACTTGTTTTGATGGCAGGTGCTGATGAAGAAAATGTATGCATTCTGATCCACGAACTTGAGTACAGTAAAAGATTGAAAACTACAGATGTACTCTTTGCCCGCTTCGTCGACTTACGCTCAAACACCGATCCTGCAATTAAGAACAGAAAAGCTCAAAAACACAGTTATGCAGAGATCTCTGACATATTGATTCTATCAAACAAAAAACCCCGGATTACCGGGGTTTTTTGTTAATTGATGCTCGATTACTGAGGCACAATATTTGAAGCTTGTTTGCCTTTAGGGCCTGTCGTTACGTCGAAGGTAACGCGTTGTGCTTCACGCAATGATTTGAAACCGCTGCTGTT
>JAGOKN010000045.1 GCA_017994575.1 Nitrosomonas sp. | reverse complement strand
AAAAGGAAGATGAACGTTATGATCAGTTGAAATTGGGTATGTAGGTGCCGCTTTAGCGGCTCGCAAACAGCCCCTTTGAGGGGCTCCAGCGATAAGCCTCCGGCTCTGCCGGAGGTAATTTAACTTGATGATTCTATCGATGCATCAGATTGAATTAATCGGTATTTTAAAATAGGCAACGCCATTTTCTTCGCTCGGCGGAAATTTTCCCGCCCTGATATTGACCTGAATTGATGGCAGCAGCAAAGTTGGCATTTCTAGGGTCGCATCTCGTTGATTACGCATCGTCACAAATGCATCTTCACTGATACCTTCATGGACGTGAATGTTATGTGTACGCTGCTGTGCAACACTGTTTTCCCACTGTGCCGGGCGGGTAGCGGGTGGATAATCATGGCACATCAATAGTCGTGTTTCTGCTGGAAAAGCTAGTAATTTCTGAATAGATCTAAATAACTGATGCGCATCTCCACCGGGAAAGTCAGCGCGGGCAGTGCCAATATCTGGCATGAAGAGCGTGTCGCCTACAAAAATGGCATCACCAAATTGATAAGCCCTATCGGCAGGCGTGTGACCTGATCCCGTAATAGCTTTGGCGGTTAATTTGCCAACATGAAATAGCTCATTGTCTGCAAATAAATGGTCAAACTGATGGCCATCTGGAATAAATTCCTGACCTAAATTAAAGATCTTCTTGAAGGTTGCTTGAACAATAAGAACTTCATTGCCCACAGCCGTTTTTCCACCCAATTGATTTTTAAGATAATCGGCAGATGACAAATGATCTGCGTGCACATGCGTTTCCAGTATCCAGTCAACAGATAATTGCTGTTGGCGAATAAATTCAATGATGCGATCGGCTGAGTGAGTGCTTGTGCAGCTAGATTTGGGGTCGTAGTCAAAAACCGGATCAATAATGGCGCAACTTCCATTGGGTTCATCGAAAACAACATAACTGATTGTCCCGGTTGCTGAATCAAAGAATGCTTTGATATGGGGTGTCATTTTATTGATTGATTAACCTGAGTTACTATGAGCGTGCAATTATGGGAATCAATGTTGATTAGATACAATGTACGCCGCAACCAGCTGTTAATTAGGGCCGCAGCTGCCTGTTTATTGTCATTTAATCAGTCGATCAAGTTGATCAAGTATCATGAGTCAATTATATCGAATATGGCGCAATTAAGATCAGCCGGTTTTAGTGTTGATTCCAACAGGTGGTGCGCAAGCCCTTACTAAGTTTTGAAATTGCAGATAGATTGCATACAAATGGATGAAAATAAATTAGAATTTGGGTTGTTGCCAATTAATATTATCTAATGTCAAATAATCATAAATAATGAAAACTGAATCAGTACTACACGATATTGCAGTATTGCGGTCATCCGCCTCCGATGCTTGTGCTTTGCTGAAAATACTGGCAAACGAGGATAGATTGCTTATTTTATGTGAACTTAGTCAAGGTACCCGCAATGTGGGGGAATTAGAAGAACTAGTGGGTATTCACCAACCTACACTTTCCCAGCAGCTAACCGTATTGCGCGAGGAAAATCTGGTGGCAACAGAACGAAGAGGTAAATATATCTACTATAGTTTGGCGAGCCCACAAGCAATTAAGATTATGGAGACTTTATTTAAAATTTATTGTGCAGAAGGTGTCTTCTAACGAGAAAAAACCAACAGTCATATCTATTGATACGGCGAAACTCAATTTTGAGTATTATTTATCTGTATTCATTGAGGTAAATGATTATGAATTTATTAATAATCGTCGCCTAAATGATGCCGGCGGCGTAATCTAATGAAATCAAGTTGAGTTTGTGGAAATCCTGTTATCAGCATCCTGCTCGGCTTTATAACAGGCTTGGTTCTGGCGTTGACGGGCGCCGGCGGTACCGTGATCGCCATTCCTTTATTGATGTTTGGATTGCATCTGGTCATTGCTGAAGCCGCTCCCATAGCTTTATTAGCCATATGCTTGTCGTCAGCTGCAGGGGCTATGTATGCACATAGGCAAGGAAAAGTCCGTTATCGGGCAGCGGGATTTCTTGCCATGACCGGTATCATTACTGCGCCTGTCGGGATATGGCTGGCGCACAAGTTGCCGAATGCGCCTGTAACGATATTATTTGCATTGATATTGTTCTATATCGCTCTGGACATGTGGTACCAGAGTAAAAAACAGCAAGGTGAAAAAGCAATATCAGTGTCAAATTGTCAATCCGAAGCTTCTGCCATTCCCTGCCGGCTTGAGTATAAACAGGGCCGTTTGATTTGGACTTGGCCCTGCGCACGTACACTCGCATTTTCCGGTATTTTGGTTGGTTTTCTATCTGGATTGCTGGGTGTGGGGGGCGGATTTGTCATCGTGCCAGCACTGAAAAAAGCCACCAATCTGCCCATGGAGTCTATTCTTGCTACCTCATTAGCGGTGATTGCACTGATCTCAGCCACCGGAGTAACTTGTGCAATTCTTATCGATGGAATGAACTGGCCCATTGCATTGCCTTTTGTTACTGGCGCCCTGATCGGTATGCTGATCGGGCGCATGGTTGCCAGTCATCTGGTCGGGCCAAGGCTACAGCAAGGTTTTGCTGTAGTGGCTATGGCTGTATCGGTGGGAATGGTGATTCGATTATGCTTAATGACCTATTAATTGCAAAAGAAAGTTACTGGCGATCCTACGTGAAAAGTTTAATTTAAGAAAGAAGCGCGTACTTTCTCTTCCATCGGTGGGCGCATGCCTGCTTTGCGACCTGCTGCCAAGGCTACTTCCGGATCGATTCCTTTTCTAATTTGATAGCTTGCCCACATGGCACCGGCCCGGTTGCCTGAACCGCAATGAATAAGTACGGGAGTTTCCGCATTTTCAATGGCTTTGGTAAAAGCAGCCAGTTGCTCTTCACTAATGCCAGCGACGGTCATTGGCACGTTGATGTAATTCATACCAGCAAGATCTACCAGTGCTTTTTCATCTGCAGTTCCTTCTGTTGAGGTGCGTAAGTCAATGACTGTTTTAAAGCCATGCGCTGCGAGGGCCTGTACGCCGCCGTCGCTGATCAGACCGGATATTGCGATTTGTTCCGTAGCGCGACTATAGTTCTGAACGGGAATAATTTGATGAGCAAACGGTACGCGGTCAGCAGCCTGCAACGCACTTGCAAACAAAGTGATTGATAATGTCATCAAAGTGATAAAGTATTTCATATAAACCTCATTGCTATATTTAGGAAAAAATGAATGATATTCATTGTAGCTGTAGTGAATAATTAAATACAAATTATTCCTGTCGAATCTGGTCTATATGAGAAACGCACTGCAATCAGCGATTCCATCGAAGGGAAATATTGATGCAACGAGAACAAGTTGAGGCAATCGAGCAAATATCGCCATGGCATAGTTATCCTCCTGAGCAAGTGTTGGCGGAGCTTAGGTCAAGTCCTGATGGATTGTCTTCCGCGGAAGTGGGACATCGCCTTGAATACTATGGTGCCAATCGCTTAAAGCCACCGAAATCCCAAAGCGTTTTATTTCGGTTTCTGTTGCAATTCCATAATGTACTGATTTATATCTTGCTGGTTGCGTCATGTATGACGGTTTTTCTGGGGCACTGGGTTGATAGTGCAGTGATTCTGGGTGTGGTGGTAATCAATGCGATTATTGGTTTTGTGCAGGAAGGCAAAGCGGAAAAAGCGCTGAGTGCTATTCGGCAAATGTTGTCGTTGAACGCCAGTGTTCTGCGTGCTGGCCAACGGATACAAATTCCGGCTGAAGAGCTGGTGCCGGGTGATATCGTGTTGCTGCAATCCGGCGATAAAGTGCCGGCAGATATGCGGTTGTTGAGTTGCAAAAATTTGCGTATCGAAGAAGCTGCGTTAACCGGTGAGTCCGAAACCGTCGAAAAATCCGTGCAAGCAGTCGATGCGGTGACGGCCTTGGGCGACCGGTTTTGTATGGCATATTCGGGTACTCTGGTGGTGCATGGTCAAGGATCGGGGATTGTGGTGGCCACCAGCCAGCAGACCGAAATCGGACGCATTAGTCAGATGATAGCGCAGGTCGATAAGCTGGCCTCACCTTTGCTGCGACAAATGGCGATCTTTGCGCGTTGGTTGACATTGGTCGTCTTGCTGCTGGCTGTCGGTATCTTTGTATATGGCTTGCTATGGCATGATTACCCCATAGGTGAAATGTTTATGGCCGCGGTCAGCATAACCATTGCAGCGATTCCGGAAGGATTGCCGGCCATCATGACGATCACGCTGGCATTGGGCGTGCAGAGCATGGCGCGGCGAAATGCAATTGTTCGTCGTTTGCCTGCGGTCGAAGCACTGGGCGCAGTGACGGTCATTTGTACCGACAAGACCGGTACGCTGACGTGCAATGAAATGACAGTGCAAACCGTAATGACGGCAGATGCTCAGTTACAAGTGGGTGGCGTGGGTTACGCGCCTCACGGAAATTTTAGTCTGGATGGCAAGGAAATTCAGTTAACCGACCATGCCGATATATTGGACCTGTTTCGAGCCGGTTTGTTGTGTAACGATGCGTCGGTGCATCAGCATGCGGGCACTTGGATGATTCATGGCGATCCAACCGAAGGCGCGTTGATTACTCTGGCGATAAAAGCCGCCTTGGATCCGGTGCATGAGTATGAGGCGCTGCCGCGTATGGATGTGATTCCTTTTGAATCGGAACACTGTTTTATGGCGACGCTGCATCATGACTGCGCCGGGCATGGCCTGATGTATGTCAAGGGTGCGCCGGAAGCAGTGCTGGCAATGTGCAGCCTGCAGCGCAGTTTGGGTGAAGATCATAGGATCAATTTGGATCTCTGGCATGCCAAAATACACGCAGTCAGCGCAACCGGGCAGCGCATACTGGCTATCGCCAGTCGTGCGACCCAAGCAGATCAAAAAACATTGAAGTTCTCAGATGTTGACACGGGTTTCACCTTGTTGGGGTTGGTGGGAATTACCGATCCGCCGCGCGAGGAAGTCATTGCCGCTATTGATAAATGCCATGCTGCGGGCATTCGCGTCAAAATGATTACCGGAGATCATCGAAGCACCGCATGCGCCATTGGTGCGCAATTAGGCATTGGGGACGGTCAGAGTGCCATCACGGGTCTTGAGTTGGATAACCTGGATGACGCGCAGCTGCGTCAAGCGGTTGCGGAAGTGGATATATTTGCACGCGCAAGCCCTGAGCATAAGTTGAGACTGGTGACGGCCTTGCAGGCGAATGGCGAAATTGTGGCCATGACCGGTGACGGAGTGAACGATGCGCCGGCGTTGAAACGTGCTGATATCGGCGTGGCTATGGGACAGAAAGGTACTGAGGTGGCGAAAGAAGCGGCAGAAATGGTGCTGACAGATGATAATTTTGCTTCAATTACGCATGCTGTGGAAGAAGGGCGCACGGTGTACGACAATATCCGCAAAACAGTTGTTTTCATCATTCCAACCAGTAGTGGCGGAGCCGGTATTCTGATGTTGGCGATCATTCTGGGGATGGCATTACCGATCACTCCGGTGCAGATTTTGTGGGTCAATATGGTGACAACGGTGACGCTGGCGATTTCACTGTCATTTGAACGACCTGAAAGCGGCGCCATGCTGCGACCGCCGCATGATCCTAATACTTCGATCCTGTCGGGTTTTCTGGTGTGGCGCATTGTTTTTGTCGCATTATTGATGATGGGTGGTGGTTTTGCGCTATATTTCTGGGAAACCATGCAAGGTGCCAGCATCGAATTGAGTCGTACGGTGGTGGTGAATATGCTGGTGATGGGACAAATTGTTTATTTGTTTAATTGCCGCTATCTGTCAGCTTCCGTCATGTCGCGTGAGGGGTTGCTTGGCAATCGCTTGATCCTCGTCTCAGTCGGTGTATTGTTGATATTGCAACTGGCGTTTACGTATTTGCCTTTGATGCAGCAACTATTTGGCACCACTGCACTGGATGCATCGACTTGGGTGCGCATTATCGCAGTTAGTCTGGTGTTATTTCTGGTCATCGAGCTTGAAAAGTTCTGGCTAAGACGTAAAGCAGCGCAGGATGGATAATTGACCGAATCGAGCGTCTTGAAGGATTAGTCTTGAAGATTTTGTTGTTTAACCACAGAGGCTCTTTCGGTACCTATGCTTTTGCCTACAGAGAATATCCTTACTCATTAATATAAATACAGATGATTAAAGAAAATGATGACTGAGAAACAGAGCGTACAGCACTTATTAACCTTTATTGATGCGAGTCCAAGTCCTTGGCATGCGGTTGCAGCGATTGAAATAGCGCTCAAAGCATTTCAGTTTGTCAGGCTGGACGAGGCGAACAAATGGTCATTGCAACCGGGCGGACGGTATTACGTGGTGCGCGATGATTCTTCGATGGTATTTTTTGTGCTGGGACACAAAGCGCTCGTTGAATCAGGTTTTAAGATTGTCGGTGCTCATACGGATTCGCCGGGTTTTCGCATCAGACCGAATGCGGCGACCGTCAATGCCGGCGGCATTGCTCGACTCGGCGTCGAGATTTACGGTGGACCGATACTCGCAACCTTTACGGACCGTGATTTGAGTTTGGCGGGACGGATCTGCTATAGCGATGAACAAGGAAATCTTGCGCACAAACGAGTGTGCTTCGATCAGCCATTGGTGCGCTTGCCAAATCTTGCGATTCATATGAACCGGGGCGTCAATGATGATGGTCTGAAGTTGCACAAACAGAACGAATTGCCGCTGTTGTTTGCACAATTGACCGACGAGCAACTGCCGCAACCTTATTTTCTAGCGCTATTGGAACAGGTGGCAGGTATCGATGCTGAACGGTTATTGTCCTGGGATCTGGCAGTGTACGACACGCAAAAAGGGACATTCTGGGGGCGAATGATGAGTTTTATGCAAACAGTCAGATCGATAATTTGGCTTCCTGCCATGCAGGATTGCAGGCTTTACTGGACGATACCGTGCTGAATAATACTGAAAGCACGCTGGTATGCGCGTTTTTCGATCATGAAGAGATCGGTAGCGAAAGCCATATTGGCGCTGCCGGTAGTTTTTTAACTGATATATTGCAGCGCATCAGCATGGCAATGTCATCGGAGCGGGAAGATTTTGCGCGTGCACTGGCGCGAAGCTTTTTGATCAGCGCGGACATGGCGCATGCCTATCAACCCAATTTTCCTTCTGCTTATGACGCGGATCACAAGGTTTTTGTCAATAAGGGACCGGTGATCAAATCCAATGCGAGCCGTCGCTATAGCTCCGAAAGTATTTCTACTGCTCAATTCATTCGCTGGTGTGAGGAAGCGGACATTCCCTATCAACGCTATTCACACCGCAGCGACCTGCCCTGTGGCAGTACGATCGGGCCGATTGCCTCGGCTAAGCTCGGCATACGCAGCGTCGATATCGGCTGTCCGATGTGGGCGATGCATAGCATCAGGGAAAGCGCCGGTGTGCAGGATCATGCGTATATGATCAAGGTGCTAAGGCGGTTTTTTAGCCATTGACGATTGCCAAAACACTACCTTTCATTCCTTGTGTTAGCTCAGGCAGGGGGTGGCAGCGTTACCGGGTTTCTAGGGATTGGTCAGCTTCTATGCCAGTGCCGAGATCCTATGGATAGTCAGGATTTGCTATCTTGCTAACGCCGCCCATCGTACCAAATCGGGAGTTTCTTCTTGTCTTGCAAGGAACGGCGCGGACTGAATACGACGCGCAGTATTTGACTGACAATTTCCCAACCGCTATAGAGCTGTACTTTGCGCGGTGAAGTGACGAGCGGATGACGTGTGAGTATGGTGAATTTCAAACCGTGTTTGCGTCCCCACTTTTTAAGTAGCAGACTAAGATCAATTTCATCTCCGGCAAATAATTCCTGATTAAATCCACCCACCTCACGAAAAGCATCCGCCCGACATACCACCAGCGCTCCCGATGCCCAGTGAAACACCACTGAAAATATGGTCCATAGCTGAATCCCGGCTTTGCCCCACCAAGGCAGATCCGGCATGTGCATGACACTGCCACAACCGACATATTGACCGCTTTCAATCATGTTAAGGATATCCGCCACCATGCCGGGATTCAGCAAGCTGTCGGCGTCCACGAACAGCAGCCATTCGCCCGTTGCCACTGTTGCACCGCAATTACGGGCGCGCCCGATCTGATTGATCGGCTCAAATACTACTTTGGCACCCGCTTGTGTCGCCAGTTCGGCTGTTTTGTCGGTTGAATTATTGTCAACGACGATGACTTCAGCCGTAAAACCGGGCTTTTGATTGGCAGCCAATGATTCTGCAACGGAATCCAGGCAATGCATAATTAAGCGTTCTTCGTTAAAGGCGGGGATAATGATCGAAAGATGCATAAGTGATATAGGTTTCCAGTGGAAAACGCTATTATCGCGCAAATCCAAATAAAAGCGAGAACAGGGTCAATGCAAAAAAATGATCAGTACCAAGAATTACCAGTGCCACCCGGTCCGCCGTTGTGGTCAGGCATCCGCGAGTATTGGCAGGGGCCGCCACAATATTTTGAAAAGCTGGCGCAGACCTATGGCGATGTGGTGCGCTGGCGCGCTGGCGCGGAATGTTTACTCTTTACACCATCAACAATCCGGATCATGTACGGCAAATCCTGACGCAGGATTATCCACGATTCATCAAAAACACCATTGATTATCGCGTCATTGCGCAATCGCTGGGGCAAGGGTTGGTGACGAGCGAAGGTGCGCTCTGGCAGCAACAGCGCAGACTGATGCAACCGATGTTCTCCAATCGCACTGTGAATGGTTTTGATAGCTATGACCGCGCAAATGCTGCAGCGTTGGGAACAGCAGCCTGCTGACGCAACCGTTTGGTTGGATCGGGAAATGGGACATATAGCGTTTCAGATTGTGAGTCGCGCTTTATTCAGCTCGGATATCGATCATTGTTCGAACGATATGGTTGAAATACTCAAAGTCATCAATACGAATTCCCAGACCTTGCGTGCCATGTTGCGATTATTTCCCTGGCTGCCAGTGCCGAGCAATCGCCATTTTCTGCGCAAGAAGAAACAACTCGACCGGATTGTGCTGGAGCTGATTGAGCAACGTCGCAAACAAGGGGTGGGCGATAATGACATGTTGGACCGCTTGCTGGCGGTACGGGATGAGGAAACGGGCCAGGGCATGAGTGAAACGCAGCTACGCGATGAGATCGTGACTTTGCTGTTGGCGGGTCATGAAACAACCGGTACCGCGATTGCCTGGACATTGTATTTGTTATCGCAACACCCGCACATCGAAGCGCAATTGGTGGCGGAACTGACCAGTGTGCTCAGCGGCGCGCCAGCAACCAGCAGTGATCTCGCCCGCTTACCTTATCTGAAACAGGTCATGCAGGAATCCCTGCGCTTGTATCCGCCGATCTGGGCGATTGCCCGGCAAAATACCGGGCCACTTGAGCTAGGTGGTTACTGCATTCCACCTGAAAGCTATCTGGTGATGCCAATTTATGGTTTGCATCGCCATCCCGACTATTGGTTGGATGCGGAAAATTCGATCCTGACCGCTTCGCCCCACAACGTGCAGCCTCGCGCCATTCATACTGTTATTTGCCTTTTTCCGCCGGCCCGCGTACCTGCATCGGTGCCAACATGGCTATGCTTGAAATCCAACTGGTGCTCGCGCAAGTGTTGCAACGCTTTCGTGTCATGCCGCTAGCAGGGCATCCGGTGGAGCCGGTAGTGGAGATTACTTTCAAGCCGCGTTATGGGTTGGCAGTGAGGGTTGATGCACGTTAATTTGGATAATATTTATGAGATCTCTGCATAACTGGCTTTATCGAATGTGTAATCTCTGTAAACATTTGATTTAATTATGATCAAAATGAACAGAAAAGCTCAGAAATGCAGTTATGCAGAGATCTCATGAGAATGTTAACGGGGGTTGTCATAGGTCGGCTATTTATTGGTGTCAATTGAGAGTATATTAAATGATAGGGCGTTTTTTTTATTGAAAACAACCACATTGATCAAGTTTATAACACAAATCGATTCATTGGAGAGTCGCTTGCTTGTATCGAATTGTGGTTGATCGATGATTGTGCTCAATAGCATAAACCGCCGAGTGTGCGATGGTAAATGAATGGGCAAATTATTTCTAAGGAGAATTTATTTATGAAAATTATCAATTTATCCAGTCTCGATGGCAGCAACGGTTTTCGTCTGGATGGGATGGCAGCGGATGATCTTTCAGGCAGGTCTGTGAGTGATGCGGGAGATGTGAATGGGGATGGTTTCGATGATGTGATTGTCGGGGCTTTTCGCGCAGATCCGAATGGCAGCTACTCAGGCTCCAGTTATGTGGTGTTTGGTAAGGCATCCGGATTCAGTGCCACGATGGATTTATCCAGTCTTGATGGCAGCAATGGTTTTCGTCTGAATGGGGTGGCAGAGAATGATGATTCAGGCTGGTCTGTGAGTACTGCGGGCGATGTGAATGGAGATGGTTTCGATGATGTGATTGTCGGGGCTCCTGACGCAAGTCTGAATGGCGGCTTATTAGGCTCCAGTTATGTGGTGTTTGGTAAGGCATCCGGTTTCAGTGCCACGATGGATTTGTCCAGTCTCGATGGCAGCAACGGTTTTCTTCTGGATGGGGTGGCAGAGGGTGATACTTCAGGCTGGTCTGTGAGTAATGCGGGGGATGTGAATGGCGATGGTTTTGATGATGTAATCATCGGGGCTTTTCTCGCAGATTCGAATGGCTACTGGTCAGGCTCCAGTTATGTGGTGTTTGGTAAGGCATCCGGATTCGGTGCCACGATGGAGTTGCCCAGTCTCGATGGCAGCAATGGTTTTCGCTTGGATGGGGTGACGAATGATTTTTCAGGCGCGTCTGTGAGTAATGCGGGAGACGTCAACGGAGATGGTTTTGATGACTTGATTGTGGGGGCTCCTAGCGCAGAACCGAATGGCTTCCGCTCAGGCTCCAGTTATGTGGTGTTTGGTAAGGCTTCAGGCTTTGATGCCACGATGGATTTATCCAGTCTCGATGGCAGCAACGGTTTTCGTCTGGATGGGGTGGCAGAGCGTTATTCTTCAGGCAGGTCTGTGAGTAATGCAGGCGATGTGAATGGGGATGGTTTCAATGATGTGATTGTGGGGGCTTATGGCGCAGATCCGAACGGCTATAACGGCTATAATTCCGGCTCCAGTTATGTGGTGTTTGGTAAGGCATCCGGATTCAGTGCCACGATGGATTTATCCAGTCTTGATGGCAGCAATGGTTTTCGTTTGGATGGGGTGGCAGAGTTTGATTCTTCAGGCTTCTCTGTGAGTAATGCGGGCGATGTGAATGGAGATGGTTTTGATGACTTGATTGTGGGGGCTTGGGCTGCAGATCCGAATGGCCGCGACTCATCAGGCTCCAGTTATGTGGTGTTTGGTAAGGCATCCGGTTTCAGTGCTACGATGAATTTGTCCAGTCTCGATGGCAGCAATGGTTTTCGTCTGGATGGGGTGGCAGTGGGTGATACTTCAGGCTATTCGGTCAGCAGTGCTGGGGATGTGAATGGCGATGGTTTTGATGATTTGATTGTGGGGGCTGGTGGTGCAAATCCGAATGGCAATGATTCGGGTTCCAGTTACATCATATTCGGGCGCAGCGATTTTGGCAGTGATGTCGATTTTCCAGGCACTGCCGGGAATGACGAACTCACGGGCACCCAGGCGGCAGAGAGTTTTGAGGCGGGAGCCGGCAACGACAAAATGATCGGGCGCGGTGGCGCGGATGTGTTTTTTGGTGAAGCGGGCGATGATTATATCCGGGTGGGCGATCTCAACTTCCAGTGGGTAGATGGCGGCGCTGGCAGTGACACGCTGGGATTGGACGGCAAAGACCTGAATCTGGATCTGTCCGATGCAAATGGCAGGATCAATGACATTGAAACCATCTATCTGTATGGCACGGGCGACAATACGCTGACTTTGACCGCGCTGGATGTGGTCGATTTGTCGAGCACCAGCAATGTCCTGAAAGTCGATGGCAATGAGGGTGATCGTATTGTTGGACTCAGCAGAGGCAGAGGGTGGAGAGATAGCGGGGTTCATGGGGAGTTTCATACCTATACCCAGGGCGATGCGGTGTTGGAGGTCGGCGTGGATGTGGCGACGGATTTTCCAAACAGTGCAATAACGACATCTATCAATTTATCCAGTCTCGATGGCAGCAACGGTTTTCGTCTGGATGGAATGGGATTGGGTATTCATTCAAGTCGGTCTGTGAGTAATGCGGGGGATGTGAATGGAGATGGTTTCGATGATGTGATTGTCGGGGTTTCGGATGCGTATCCAAACGGTGTTTACTCAGGCTCCAGTTATGTGGTGTTTGGAAAGGCATCCGGTTTCAGTGCCACGATGCATTTGTCCAGTCTTGATGGCAGCAATGGCTTCCGTCTGGATGGGGTGACAGAGTATGATCAATCAGGCAGGTCTGTCAGCAGTGCGGGGGATGTGAATGGAGATGGTTTTGATGATGTGATTGTGGGGGCTTTTGGTGCAAACGACTCAGGCTCCAGTTATGTGGTGTTTGGTAAGGCATCTGGATTCAGTGCCACGATGGGGTTGTCCAGTCTCGATGGCAGCAATGGTTTTCGTCTGGATGGGGTGGCGCATGATTTGTCAGGCGTGTCTGTGAGTAATGCGGGGGATGTGAATGGAGATGGTTTCGATGATGTGATTATCGGGGCTCAACAAGCAGATTCGAATGTATACGATTCCGGCTCCAGTTATGTGGTGTTTGGTAAGGCATCCGGATTTGATGCGGCGATGGATTTGTCCAGTCTCGATGGCAGCAATGGTTTTCGTTTGGATGGGGTGGCAGAGTATGATAATTCAGGCAGCTCTGTGAGTAATGCAGGCGATGTGAATGGAGATGGCTTTGATGACTTGATTGTGGGGGCTTGGCGTGCAGATCCGAATGGCTACTCATCAGGCTCCAGTTATGTGGTATTTGGTAAGGCATCCGGTTTCAGTGCCACGATGGATTTATCCAGTCTCGATGGCAGCAATGGTTTTCGTCTGGATGGGGTGGCAGAGGGTGATTTTTCAGGCAGATCTGTGAGTAATGCGGGAGACGTCAACGGAGATGGTTTTGATGACTTGATTGTGGGGGGTAAAGTTAGTGATTCGAGCGGAAGGTCCAGTTATGTGGTGTTTGGTAAGGCGTCCGGCTTCAGTGCCACGATGGATTTGTCCAGTCTCGATGGCAGCAATGGTTTTCGTTTTCATGCAGAGTTAGAGGCGGCACTTGCTAGGTCTGGTCCTTCTGTCAGTAGTGCAGGGGACGTTAATGGTGACGGATTTAATGATGTGATTATTGGTGTTTCTGATGCGAGATACAATGGCTACTACTCAGGCTCCAGTTATGTGGTGTTTGGAAAAGCATCCGGTTTCAGTGCTACGATGGATTTATTCAGTCTCGATGGGAAAAATGGTTTTCGTCTGGATGGGGTGACAGTGGGTGATTATTTAGGCTATTCGGTCAGTACTGCGGGAGACGTCAACGGAGATGGTTTTGATGACTTGATTGTGGGGGCTGGTAATGCATCGCATAATGGTGCCAGATACATCATATTCGGGCGCAGCGATTTTGGCAGTGATGTCGATTTTCCAGGTACTGCCGGGAATGACGAACTTACGGGTACCCAGGCGGCAGAGCGTTTTGAGGCGGGAGCCGGCAACGACAAAATGATCGGGCGCGGTGGCGCTGATGTGTTTTATGGCGAAGCGGGCGATGATTATATCCGGGTGGGCGATCTCAACTTCCAGTTAGTGGATGGCGGCGCTGGCAGGGACACGCTGGGATTGGGCGGCAAAGGCCTGAATCTGGATCTGGCCGATGCAAATGGCAGGATCAACGACATTGAAACCATCTATCTGTATGGCACGGGCGACAATACGCTGACTTTGACCGCGCTGGATGTGGTCAATTTGTCGAGCACCAGCAATGTCCTGAAAGTCAATGGCAATGAGGGCGATCGCATTGTTGGACTCAGCAGCGGGTGGAACGATGGCGGGGTCCAAGGGAAGTTTCACTACTATACTCACCAGAGCGAGGCGGTGGTGCTGCTGGTCGGCTTGGATGTGGCGACGGATTTTCCGGTAATTTGATAGGTCGTTTAGGGAAACGCTGATTAATTGACTGTACGAGCGAATCACTTCGTTGCGCGGTACTCGCTGCCTCGCCTATCAAGTTGATATGTCTCGGTTGCCGCGTTCCGTGTGCCTCGTGCTTCATTGTGCCGATTCCGTAACCGGCTAATGACGAGCGACCGGCTAGATGATCTACTGACCTCTATCAATGAACAGCTTCAATCACACGGATTGATGATCAAGGGTGCGACGAGAGCGGTCATTGATGCCACGCTGATCGAGTCAGCGGCACGCCCTAAAAAGACCATCACCCTGGAGGTGGATGCCGAAGGTAAGGCTGTTCAGTTTGAAGATGGCAGTCAGCCTGGAATCAGTTGTACCGAAGAACACAGTGCGGACCCGGATTCAAGAGCGCAATCATGCATCGCGCGTACAAGAACAAACCGCTATCGGCGCGCCAGCTACTTCGGTACTGTAAAAGTCAACGCCCAAGTCATACTGAAAAGTATCTGCATGAATCTGAAAAAAGCCGCCAACAAAATCTTCATAGATCAACCATTAAGGGGAGCAATCCGTCCAAATGTTGCATAAGGGGGGGAAACTCCCCTAAAAAAGGAGAAAAACTTCACTTTCTGCCAAAATGGCGTGCAATCAGCGTCGTTTGGAAATTTTTCTCTGTCACTACAGCTAAATTCTCGCGGTTGTGCAGAGGTCTTTTTATTATGAATAAAGAGATAGGAGATTCATCGAGATAGGAAATTGTGTTGCTAGTATTGTTTTGGTAAATTTATCAAATTATCCATTTGATCCAAAACACCTCGTTCTTATTTTTCTCACGAAGGAATCAAAATGTCAGAATTTGTTGTTTGTGCACTGTATAAGTTTGTAGATTTGCCTCGATACCGGGAGATACAGCGCCCGTTGCAGGTGAAGATGGTTGAATATCAAGTCAAAGGAACTTTATTGCTGGCGCAAGAAGGTGTGAATGGCACGATTTCTGGTAGCCGGGCAGGTATCGATTCACTACTGGCATGGATCAAGACGATCCCTGAGCTGGCTGTTATCGATATCAAGGAGTCCCTGACGAATCTGATGCCATTCAAGCGTAGTAAAGTCAAACTTAAGAAAGAAATCGTTACGATGGGTGTTGAAGGCATTGATCCCAAGCAGTCGGTTGGAACCTATGTGGCGCCTCGCTACTGGAATGATTTAATTCAAGACCCGGAAGTTTTGTTAATCGATACGCGCAATCAATATGAAGTGGCCGTGGGCGCTTTTGTCAACGCGATTAACCCTCACACCACCACGTTTCGGGAATTTCCTCAGTATGTAGCCCAACACCTGGATCCAGCGGTGCATAAGAAAGTAGCGATGTATTGTACGGGTGGAATACGCTGCGAGAAATCCACTGCGTATTTAAAGCTGCAGGGATTTGAGGAGGTCTACCATCTGCAGGGCGGTATTCTGAAATATCTGGAGGAGATTCCGCAGGAGCAATCCCTGTGGCAGGGCGAATGTTTTGTGTTTGATGAGCGCGTTACCGTTAATCATCAGCTTGAAAAGGGAAGTTATGATCAATGTCATGCCTGTCGCCTGCCTATTTCGGAACAAGATAAGTTAAGTGAATATTATCAACAGGGCATCAGTTGTCCGGCCTGTTATCACGATCGTTCGGAAGAAGACAAAGCCCGGTACCGGGAACGGGAAAAACAGGTGAAATTAGCCGAAACCAGGGGCGAAGTTCATATTGGGGACATCCACTCAAAAGCAAATAATGCTGAACTCGAATAAATAAAAGCGTTTTTATTTCGTTTTACCGGGCATTAATGAGGGTGCTTGGAGTGGTGATGTGAATGTCCCGGTACCGCATGGCGTGCAGAGGTCTCAGTAGTTTTATCATTTTGTTTTCTCCAAAATCATGACAAGTTAGATTAACCATACATCAAGGTTTCCAGTATTGCTTGAAAGCTTGCTTGATGTGCTTTGCCGCTGCGTCATAGCGCATCTGATATTGTTTGGCATAAGTTTCCTGGTCGGTATACAAAATATGCTGTTTATCGCGCTTATCGTCATCAACCGCGATCTCATTATGATGAGGCAGTAGCCCTCGGCGCGTAAAATGCTTGTCTTTCAATAAAGAACGGGGAATGCAAGTAATCCGCTCAGCTAAATCGTGAGCATCGTTTTTTTGAGCATACCGGCCTGAAATGATTTCTCCCTGCCAATTGTTGACAGCATCCTCAGCAGTGCCCGGATTGACTGTGCCGTTCCTGGAAAATTTCTGGAAATCAAAGGATGTGCTTGGGCCGTAATCGGGATTTTCGCGTAAATTATGGTCAGGATTGTCAGGATCAAATAACTCCAAACTGCCATTTGTAACCTTGCCGAAGTGTCCATAGCTGGTGTGAGCATAAAAGTCGGCAATCGCATGAGCGGCATGATGAAATGCATCCAGATTTTTGACGCCCTCTGTCTCAAATTCTGCTAGCCGTTCTTTTACCATCTGCCAGCCTTCTTTGATGTAGCCATTATCGAAATGCTCCCTGGGATCGTAAGATCCCGGTGAATCGACATCATCAATGGTTAAGCTTTTTTGCCACAGAATACTGGTGAAATGCCGGTTGAGCGCATTCAAAACCCAGGAGGGGCAGATATCTGGTGAGAGTGCCTGATTCAACAAACTTTTATGAACCCATCCAGCAAATTCGGGATGAAGGCTGGACCAGTTGCGTTTTAGATCCTTGGCGATGTCTTTTTTATAGACGGAGGAATGTTGTACTTGCCATAAATGAACATCATTGAACAAATAAAAAGGCACGTATTCGGCCTGTTCAGGCATTTCTTTTTTGACGGTTGTGTGTGTGCTTATTTTTCTTGCGTGAGCGGGTTCAATCACCTGCCAGTTACCTGATTCACTTTTATACATGACCCATGCATGATCATAGTCCTGGTGTTTTTCATGAATGGATACACGAAATTTTCCCAAGGCAACTCTGACATTAAACGAGCTGATCCCGCTGGCCAGCAATAAGGAAGCAATCAGTAAAGCGCGGTCCTCGCAATCGCCCGATTTAAGTGTCAGTGTTTCTTCGGGAAACTGCCATGGATCATGTCCATCGGATTGCAGATATTGTATTTTCTGGGAAATGAATTCAGCGATGATATGCGCACGAAAATCAAAAGATCCCGGATCTCGAGAGCGAAAAAGATCCCAACTGGCATGAGGCAATTTGGCTATGAATTTCTTAATGTCCACTTCCAAAGTACGGCGCATGACGACATTGCGCTCATTCACCAGAAATTCCCTGACATCGATATCATAGTTACCGTCGCTGTGCCCAACGGGTGGGCGCGACGAAGGGACGATGGAATCATGAACGATACGTTCTCCATCCCAATTCCATTTGGCTGACTGAGATACTTTTGAAAATGAGAAGCACATAGTTATTCTCCTTAATTCATGATCGTTTCATTACGCACGCCCAATCTGTTGCTTTTGAATCTTGTAAATCACGAGATTGCAAATCTTGCCAACATTCTACCGGAACCTCATCGTGAAGTATGCGGCACCAATTGATAGACATATTGATAGACGCATCATGATTCATCAGATATTGACAAAACAATCTTACCGATAATCGCAGAATATAATCTGGCATCGCTTGCATAGCGTGCTTGAGGCTGTGGGACTGCAAGCTTGTTCAAGCACTGCCTGGTACTTGATGAAGCATCAAGTGTAGATCGTGTCAGAAGGCCGGGTTAGGTATACAATAAATCCGCCAATCGTCATTCTAGAATTGAAGTTGAGGAATTTAATTAGTATTTTTCTTTTAATGATTTCTCGGAAATAAGTGTTTTACTTATTCAATCATGTTGATCAGGGTGGTAATGTTAAATTCTTGGAGATAATATGAAAATATTCTTGTTTATTGCACTAATGCTCAGTTCCCATAGTTATGCTCAAAATGAGCATAACCATCAAAGTGATGCAAAAAAAGATGACCATCATCATGGTGAAATGCACAAAGGCGATCATCATGGCGGAATGCATGGTGGCGGCCATCACCACATGGATAAAAATACTTTAAAGCAATTCTTCGAACCGTTACCTGCTTCTATAATTGATGAAAAAAAACATGAAGCGCTGATCAAACTGGGCAGAATGCTTTATATGGATCCACGGCTGTCGGTGAACGACCAGATTTCCTGTAATTCTTGTCATCGACTGGATAATTTTGGAGTCGATAGCCAACCAACATCGCCCGGTCACGAAGGTAAGCGGGGAGGAAGGAACTCACCAACCACCTTGAATGCGGCGCTGCATATTGCCCAATTCTGGGATGGACGCGCGAAAGATGTCGAAGAGCAGGCTTTGGGTCCGATTCTGAATCCTATTGAAATGGGCATGCCCAATGAAGCGGCTGTAGTCAATAAATTGAAAAAAATCGATGAGTATAAGAATCTCTTTGCGGTTGCGTTTAAAGACGAAAAAGATCCTATTCAATACAAAAATGTAGGCAAGGCAATCGGTGCTTTTGAACGCACATTGTTGACACCTTCCCGTTTCGATGACTATCTTAATGGCGATGATAATGCTCTGAATGAGAATGAAAAACGCGGGCTGAAGAAATTTGTGCACATGGGATGCGCAAATTGCCACAATGGTGTCGCCATGGGTGGAAATATGTACAAAAGACTAGGAATGGTTGAGCCTTATGACACAAAAGATATGGGTAGATTTGAAATAACCGGACTTGAAACCGACAAAAAGGTATTCAAAGTGCCTAGTCTCAGGAACATTACCAAAACGGCCCCTTATTTTCATGACGGTTCAGTCGAGACATTGGAAAAAGCCATAGAGGAAATGGCTGAACATCAATTAGGATTCGAGCCGGGTCCGGGATTTATCAGCGATGTGAAAGCATTTCTGGGCTCCTTAACCAGCAAAGGCAAGGAATAATTAAGGAAACGCTGATTAATTCGGCGAACGAGATGAAGCACGAGGCGCACGGAACGCAGCAACCGAGACATATCAACAGGATAGGCGAGGGAGCGAGTACCGCGCAACGAAGTGATTCGCTCGTACAGTCATTAATCAGCGTTTCCTTAACAGAATTCGATGTCGATTATTGAATTTGACACGGCCTGCAGTTAAAAATAATGAGATGAGTCATAACTCATCTCATTATTTGATAATGTCGTGCGCTATACCAATTAGTGATTTGATTTTATTGCAAATCAAATTGAAATGAGAGGTGGTCAATGAGACAAATGATACTGTTGTGTATGGGATTGATGGTGCTTTGGTTGTCGGGTTGTGCCAGTACCAAGCCTATTCTGTACCCCAATTCGCATATGCAATCCGTGGGAAAAGAAGTGGCAGAGCGTGACATCGAAGCGTGTAGGCGACTGGCCGAATCGGCAGGCGCGAGGGAAGGTGGGGGCGGCGGAAAGATGGGGCAAGTTGCAACCAGCACTGCCATGGGAGCTGGCGTAGGGGCGGCAAGTGGTGCCGTTGGAGGCGCCATTTCCGGTTCGGCTGGTCATGGTTCTTTGATTGGGGCTGCCAGCGGCGCTACAGTGGGATTACTCAGAGGGTTGTTTTTTTCGGCAAGACCTGCGCAACCGAATCAGGCTTATGTGAATTTTGTGTACCGCTGTTTGCAGGAGAAAGGCTATGAAGTAACAGGCTGGCAATAGCATCGAAAATGTTTTTATCAGCGCTGCCTTTGAATGGGTTCAATTCAGTCGACTTCAAAACTTAAAAGCCTCCGGCTATTTCAGCAACCAATAGTGCCAAGATGGCAAATAGCAATATGATGACCCATTTGAGATGATGAGCGATATTGCGTAATAGTACTTTTGTTT
>JAGOKN010000044.1 GCA_017994575.1 Nitrosomonas sp. | reverse complement strand
GCCGACACCCTCGATAAACTCCCCACCTGGCCTAACAGCCGGATCGATGAATTGCTGCCGTTCGCACCAGAGGCTATTGAAGCATTGTTGAAGGAATGTGGGTAGGTGGTGGGGTTGGAGGGATACGGTCAAAGCAGTTCTCTTTTTTATCTAATCATCAAGAAACTGTCATCTCACCGACATCAGGCTTTCATAGATTCTACCTATCATGTTTTTACAAACAATTATTGTTTGTAAAAACATACAAAGGAGGATTCAAATGAAATCAGAAGCCATCAAATTGGCACATGTCTCAGGCATAGCACTTGCTTTACTCTTGCTATCCAATCAATCCATTGCCAATACAAATAATGTCTATAGCCAAGCTGGCGATATCACCAGCGATAGTGCGGTGCTGTGGGGAAGATGTAATCAGGAAGAAAAGGCGGAGCTATCATTCACGCTCACGAATAATGAAGACATTCTCGTGCAGGCTATGGATAAACATGATCATGCAAATAAGAAATCACGAATGGTCAACCATGATTCCGACTACACTGCCTCAATCACTTTTAAAGGACTGAAACCCGGCACGCAATATTTTTATCAAGCCGAATGCAAGCCCGTTGCAGACAACAAGGTTTCAGCCAATACGGGCATCATATCCAGCTTTAAAACTGCAATCGCCAAAAAGGAATCTGAATCGGTGCGTTTTGTCTGGGTTGCAGATCTGGCAGGGCAAGGCTGGGGGCGCAATCCTGATCTTAAAATCACTCACGTGGATGGCGAATTAATCAAAGGCGGTTATGTGATTTTTGACTCTATGTCTAAGCTGAATCCTGATTTTGCATTGTTCCAGGGAGACATGATCTATGCGGATAGTCCCATACCTCCCAGCAAAGAAATACCCGCTGATGCAGGTGGAGGTATCTGGATCAATCAACCAGCTAAGGATTTTGTCGCAGTCACCTTGGACGATTTTCGCAACAATTGGAAATATAATCTGGGTGATATGAAAATGAGCCGTTTTCTGGCAAAAACACCTATTTATGTACAATGGGATGATCATGAGGTTTCTAATAACTGGTACCCAGGTGAAATCATGCCTGAAGGCGCGCCTTATTTTGGGATTGCCGCCAATACCTTAGCCGTGAACGCCAAGCAAGCGCTGTTTGAATATAATCCTATCGACGGCACCCAGTTGTATCGAAGCGTTCAGCATGGCAAACATATGGAATTATTTTTACTGGATGAGCGCAGCTATCGTGACGCGAATCCGGATAATTATGATCCCAATGGCATCGAAATGTTGGGCAAAAAACAACTGGCCTGGTTAAAGAAAGCGTTAAAACAATCCCAGGCAACCTGGAAAATCATATCCACTCATGATCCCCTCAGTATCGTTACCGGCGGTATCGATGATCGCGATGCATGGGGACAGGAAGACGCGGCTATTCTAGGTCGCGAGGTTCAGCTGGCAGAAATTTTGAAGTTTATTAAAGACAACGACATTAAAAATGTTGTATTTCTGACTTCTGATGTTCATTTCTCTGCGGCCATCGCCTATGATCCTTCTGTCGCCGCTACTCAAGAATTTAAACCATTCTGGGAATTCGTCATTGGACCCATTCATGCGGGTGCATTTGGTCCAGGCAATCTGGATACGAGCTTCGGACCACACTACGAATACCTGCGCGCCCCTGGAACAGAAGGTATCGGACAGAATGCTCCACCCCCACACTTGCAGTCTTTTGGCATGGTGGAAATTTCTAAAGGAGGTGTTCTGACTGTGAAGCTGATGGATATCACAGGCGCTGTATTATTTGAAAAAATAATGCAACCATTATGATTCCGAATTGATGAATACTACAAACTCCTGTTGATAATAACACTGGAGTTTGTAGTATCGGATCACCGTTTGCCTTAAAACTTACAGCAACTGATTCGCCAAATTAGCCAGATTGGACCGCTCACCCTTCTCCAACCGCACATGGGCATAAATATCATGGTGTTTGATTTTATCGATGAGATACGACAATCCATTGCTCTGTGAATCCAGATAAGGCGTATCTATTTGATAGATATCGCCGGTAAAGATGATTTTGGTATTTTCACCTGCGCGCGTGATGATGGTTTTGACTTCATGCGGTGTCAGATTCTGCGCTTCGTCTACAATAAAAAAGACATTTGAAATGCTGCGTCCGCGGATATAGGCCAGCGGAGTAATTTTCAGTTTTTCCTGCTCGACCGCATCAGTAATTTTTTTATACTCTTTGTCTTTTTCATTGAACTGGCTTTTAATGAATTTCAGATTATCCCACAGCGGCTCCATGTAGGGATTGAGCTTCGAATTAATGTCGCCCGGCAAAAAACCAATGTCTTTATTACTCAATGGCACAACCGGACGCGCCAGATAGATTTGCTTGAAATGTCTTTTCTGATCAAGCGCACCGGCCAGCGCCAGCAATGTTTTGCCTGTTCCTGCAACGCCTTGCAAAGTCACGAGCTTTATCTTCGGATTAGTGATCGCATGCAAAGCAAACACCTGCTCGGCATTTCTTGGTGTAATCCGGTAGGCGGATTTCTTCTCTATGCGCTCTATTCTCTGTGTCACAGGATTATAAAACACCAACACAGAAGTTCGCGTATTCTTGAGGATGAAGTAATGATTGGGAATGGGATCGTGAATACCAACCTCTTCCGGCATACAAAAATTATTGGTATAAATCCTGTCAATGACTTCTTTAGTCAATCCACCGATTACTGTCTTGCCGGTATACAGGGATTCAAGATCTTTGATCTTCCCAGTTTTGAAATCTTCTGCTGCAATATTAAGCGACTTTGCCTTGAGTCGTAGATTGATATCTTTGGTTACCAGGATAATCTTGTTTTTCGGGTATTCCTCGCTTAGCGAAATGACTGCATTCAGAATGCGGTGATCAGCGCTGTTTTCTCCAAATATTTGGGTGGCATCCAATCCGTTAGTTCGCTCCTGCATCACTACCCTAAATCGACCATGGTTGGGTTGGTCAATTGGAATCCAATTTTGCAATGAATGATCTACCGATAGTTTATCCATAATACGAATAAACTCTCTGGCTTCAAAGTTCTTAGTATCATTGCCCTTTTTAAAATGATCCAGCTCTTCAAGCACAGTGATCGGAATCGCCACGTCATTGTCTTCAAAGCTGTATATCGCGCTGTGGTTGTATAAGATAACCGATGTATCCAGAACAAATATCTTCTTTCCTTGCTTTCTTGGCATGAGAAATTGAACCTTTAAAAAACTAACGACAATCAGTAATTGTCGTTAAGTGGATTTTTAAAGCTCGGTAAAATAACAAGTAACCGATCTTGGAAAGTGGCGCTACTCTAATTGACAAGTAGCGCCCTACAAACATGGCTTGGTAAATCAATGCAACGCTTTGCCGAGATTCAGGAATTGCGTTTCGCCAGTAGAGTTGTCTACTCCATCATTATCGGTAACGACATAGACATCTCCCTTCGCTGTTCTGGCCAATCCTTCCAATTTATCGTGAACCCAGCCTTTGCCTGCCTGCATCGCGGGCAATACATCGATTGCCAGGGTTTTACTCAGTATCGGGAAATTTCCTTCAGCTTGTGTTTTAGGTGTAACACCATTGGCATCTATGCGGTAAACACGCTTGATGTGCGCATCCGCTCCGGCCTGATTGTCTCGCTCGATGAGCGCAAATTTACCATGCCCCAGCGAGGTAATCTCCGATAATCCTACAAAACCGCCCGCCGGAGATTCAACAGGATCAAGGGGATAATAAAAGAACTTCCACTCGCTCTCATCGGCGGATGGATCCAGATCCAAAGCTGGTGTGTATCGGCCGATGCGCACCATGCCGGCAGGATCATTTTTCCATTCCCGTTGAAAGGCTACATAAACTTGCTCATTGGCGCCCACTTTTCCAGTGACCGCGACACCCTCGAAACCATTACTTTGCTGCAATGCTTCAACCTCGTCCGGTAAGCGAATCTCACGTACCACCGTGCCATCCCGGCGAGCCTCGATCAACAAATTACGGGTCGTAGACGTACCAGCCCCTTCGGATACAAGCCAGAAGCCTCCATTATTGCGCTGTGCTATCCCTTCGAGATCATAGCTAACAGCCGCACCATCCTTCATTAGCTGTGTTGCATTGTTAATTATTGCGGGAAAATTACTGACATCAACACTATAAATACGGCTCTCGTTATAAAAGCTATCATGGACAGCATAGAGCCCGTCTGCATCGAATTTGTCGGCAGATAACCCCGATAATGCCCCCCAGGTAATCGGTCTGCCGTCGGCTTGCTTTCTGGATTTGATTTGAGGGTAAGACGCCGGTTTATGCTCCAGGCGAAAGATATTAATTTGAGACCGCACGGGTGAATCAACCTCGGCAGATGCAACAAAAAGATTTCGGCTAGGGATAGCCAGCAAGCCCTCCGGACCAGCACCAGTGGGCAATATCTGCTGGTATTCCAGTTTTTTACCGTCAACCTTGTATACACCGACAAAATTGCCGCGCTCGGATCCTACAAAAACATACGTATCATTCTTATATCGGCCAACAGTAACTCCCTCCGGCTCAACCCCTTTGTTATCGGAGCGTTTTTCAGGATAATGGCCTACTGCTGCTGCCAGGTATTCGAATTTATTGCCTGAGTCATACACTACATTACCGCTACGATTGAATACGCTGAAACCCCGGCTGCCACCAAAAAGATCTCCCTCGTTGGCAGTAATGATCCTGTCATTATCCAGCCACGCAACAGCATCTGGTTCGCGTGCGACATCCGCTAATGTATTGGTAAAATCTATCAATTTATTATCAACAGTATCGATACCCTCCAAAGTCACATTCCCAGCGCTGAAATTCTGCAGCAACTTACCGCTGACGAGATTCACATACACAATGTGGTTGTTCTCTTGTAGCGTCACGGCTGCGATATTGTTTTGATTGATACTGACAAATTCCGGTTCCGGATCATCGCTGCCATAAGACGCCAAGCCAGTCAGATCAACTTTGCGCATTTCCCAATTGTCGGGTGCGCCCATTAAATCAATGATGTTCAAATAGCCAGCAGGTAGCTGAGGCAAGCCACCTTCCACACTCGCCACAGTAACATCCTCATCGCGCTCATTTTCAATGACAACCGCTGCATATTGACCATTTGGGCTGACTGCAACCGAATCCGGCTGTCCGCCCATGTTGATTTCACGAATGGGAGAACAACTGGAAACATTCATCAAGCAGGATGGTATATGGTAAACCCCTAGAATGCCTGCAGGTTCTTGATAGCTCACTGAAGTATTGATGCCTACCAAGGCAAAATCACCAGAAACCGCAACTGACGTTGGTTCACCGATGGTATTCAGCGTACCCAAGCCTAAGGGATTTTCCGGATCACGAATATCTACAAATCCTATTTTTCCTGTTGGACTGTCCGTGTATATTAAATAATTGCCATCTTTACTTGCCGCAACAATTTCTGCCACTGTCTCATCAAAAAAATTTCTGTCACAACTGGTATTCTCACAAACCAGGTAGGTAGCGATGCGTTGGAAGGATGGTTTATCGATATTTTCGGAATCTGCGACAGCCAAACCTGAGAGTGTCGCAACAACTGCCAAACTCAACGTGTTTTTGGCAATGCACATCCATTGATTGGTTAATCTCATAATAAGAAGCCTTTAGTCATTTAACAACTTGATGGGTTATATTTTTTATCAGGCAATGAAATTGCAGCAATTGAATATGCCTTCATTACCATTGAGAAATGCTAACGGAGGTTTGTTGCGTAGTTATTGCAGCTTTGTGTGAAAAGATTGAGAGTTGTTGGACGGCATCTATTGCTTATAGTAGTAATCTTAAAAATCGAGTAGATGAGGTCATAGAAAAAGCCATTGTGGATCACAGCGATAGAATGATCCGGTTAGCGGTCAAAACATCGAAGCAGCAATGCATTGCAAGTGCGGCATTGGGTATCAATCAGCAGTGTGTGTTCAGGTACGCCATCAGCGGGCAATTCGGTTACTGTAAGATCTTATCTGAGTAGCGCACAAGACAGTCATGTCAATGTAGCAATATAGGCGCGCCATCCACCATGTTCAGAGATTTCTCGCTGTCCCTCGCAAAGCAGTGGTTCTCCCAGTACGCCAAGAACTTCCTCACCTCCCACAAGTTCAATCTTTCCGATGCAAAGACCCGATGGTTCTTGCAGCAAGATCTTGGCGATGCCTTCGGGCGGTATTGTCCATATTTCAACGATGACTGATACACCGCCTGAGGCAACTCGAACCATAGCTGGATGAACATCGCTAATAGACCAGATCCGATAAACCGGGGCGGTTCTCGTTTCCCGAACGAAGACTGCGCCGGCACCGAGCATATTGGCATTAAGCTCAAGTCCTCTCATCAATGTACCATTGACGGCCAAGTGAATTACCATACGTCTAACCTTGTCGTTATACTGATTTATATTTTTCTCATAGCGCGAAGCACCATTCAAACTGCCTGTTGTCCCATATAGCAATTTTTGTAACTAATGCTGATGGGATGCCTTTTCGCGGAAGGTCTGCGGAAGGTCTGCACAAGATCTTTCAAATCTTGAATAACTTGTCGGGCCTCATTTTCTTGAAGAGCACGAATGTGATGATGATGCTCTATGGCAATATCATCGAGTTTCATGGTGCTATAGGGAAGTGTGTCTTTTGCAACATACCCCTTCACTTCCTGTAATAATTCTTCCGGCGTCAACCCAAAGGTTGATAGTAAGGCCTCATCATACTCGTATCCATTATTCACCAAGTAGATATACTGCCCAAGTTTGGCCATATTTTGCTTATTCCCAAATATAAAATAATGCATGAGCGCCCAAGCTTGCGAATGAGCATGAGTAAATCCTTTATTATCATGATAGCTCGTTTGATCTGAGAGGAATTCTTTCATTGGAATCCAGCTAGCTCGCTGCTTCATGAACATCCATCGATCATATTGAGGGTTTCCGAATATCACATGGCCACGGTTAAGTTCGAAGGTTTCAAATATAGTTGCCAAACCCTCATTGAACCAACTAGGGATAATGGCGGGATGTTTGGAAAGCAAATAATGGATGTATTCATGGTAGACAATCGGGAATTGAGGATTTTCCTCGAAGGGAATGGCATAGAGTGCAATATAATTTTTCCCTTGAATAAAGTACCCAGCAGCATTTTCTGATGGTCGGAATGGAGCAAACGAATTTCGATTCTTGAAGAGATAGATCCTGACAGGGATAGTTTCTTCAAACGGTGGAATGGTTGTGATTTTGAGTGCAGTGGCACGAAAAACTTCAAATTCTTTTACAAAATTAAACGCAACTTTTTCCTGAGCATTCGTGTAGACGATAAAGTTTTTACTTTGGATTTCTTTCCACTCATCAAGATTGGCAAAAGGATCGATAGTTGCACACCCACCTAGTAACCAAAACCACCACAACACACTCATGCGCAGTGCAGCATTTTTACACCAGCCCCAAACCCCATTATTATTTAAAAAAAGTCTCATTCTGTCGTATTGTCCAATCCCTCACTGCACGATCCTCCCCAAATTGACCGTCCGGTAAGCAAAAGCAGTCAAATATCAAAGATGATGCACGGAAGGGGTCAATTTCCAATCATGACGACGGCTTCCGCGATATTAGAACGCAAGGTAGAGGATAAATCCAGAGTACCGGGGTTCGGATCATTATAAATGGCATATAAGCGATAGGTACCCGGCAGGGTGGCTTGCGGAAGCGTTGTATTGAGAACCTCTTGTGTTCTCTCATTCGTGCCGATCTGGCGCTTGAAAGGTTGCGGCGTCACGCTGAATTCCTCGCCTGGTTGGTCTGTCAGATACAGCAACCGACCATCCGGCGTACCGATAGCTACCCATAAATCCTGCACCACGGCGCGTTGCGGAGAGATTTCCGAAACAGCGATCTGAATCGGATCGCCGGGTCGATAGCTAGCCAGTGCGCCGGCAAACGATAATTCACTGTAGCGAACATTATCTTCAATGCGGTATAGGTTGCCATTGAGATCTGCAACATACGTCTCGCCGCTTTCATCTTCGCCAAAACTGCTAATCAGAAAACCGGTATCAGCCAGCACAGCGGATGCAAAACCAGTATCCAGTCGTCGCATGCCAGCCAATTGTCCTGAAGCGAAATCACCAAACAAATAAACGCCACGCATGCGAGGAAAAATACCTCCCCGATAAACATAGCCACCGGTAACCGACCTACCACCCGTAGAATGAGCATATTCCAAAACCGGATTGACTAAACCAAGGGTATCGCAGGATGATTGCTGAAAACAATGCGTGCTCTCCATAATATTCCAACCATAGTTTTCACCCCCAACACTATTCGCAGCTTGGAAGTTGATTTCTTCATACAAATTCTGACCGACATCGGCGATGTAAAGATCGCCAGTCTCCCGGTCAAAGGAAAAGCGCCAGGGGTTACGCAAACCGGTGGCCCAAATCTCCGGACGGGCAGTGCTCACACTCACTAAAGGATTATTAGCGGGAACGGCATAAGGTTGCGCACCGGATTCGACATCAATTCTCAGCAGCTTACCTAGCAAGGAAGACCTGTCCTGACCGGATCCTAGCGGATCACCTGCTCCACCACCGTCTCCCATGCCGATATACAACATACCATCGGGCCCAAATGCAATTTGACCGCCGTTATGATTGGAAAAAGGCTGATCCACAGTCAGAATAATGCTTTCACTGCCCGGATCTGCCACATCACCCGCTCCCGTCACAGAAAATCGCGCAACGACAGTATTTCCTGCCGCATTGGTATAGTTGACGTAGAAATAACCTTTAGCTGTGAATCCCGGTGGAAAAGCGACACTCAGCAAACCCCGCTCGCCACAACAACTGATTCGGTCACTGATATCAAGAAACGGCGCAGGTTGCAAAGAACCATTGCTAACGATACGAATTTTACCCGGCTGCTCGACGATAAACAGGCGTCCCTTCCCATCACCGGCATGCGTCACATGAACCGGTCTATCCAAACCGGCCGCGACTTGAATGAAATTAAGTTCAGGCCAGCTTGCGCCGAAACTGGAATGTGCAAAAACAATCAGGATCAAAGTAGTCATGATGCGGGCCATAATCAGTCCTCCTTCCGGTAAAACGAGTTAGCAATCTATGGAAAACCTGATGATAAACTTGGTGCAGAAAACGAGATACGCACTCTGCTTTCCATCAATGCACTCACTGATTTTCTCTGCACTTTTATGTTTATTGTTCAGTTGCTCATGCATTGACAGCGTTACAGATAGTTGAGTCTAAGCTCATTCACACGAGCTATCAAGCTTATTGTTAATCATATAGTTATTGATAAAGAACATCGATTTACTGTTTAAAAAGGGCAAGACGCTTTGTGGTTTAGTGGTCTGGGGATGGGTGGCGCTGATTGACACGATCAGCAAATTTTTCCAGAATTACCGCATGCTTTACGGCTTAGTTTTTGTAGAAATGGAAGAATCGATCAATAGCGCTTAGTAAAGTAAACACTATTTCGTTGAGATTGAGTGCTAAAATAATGATAGCAATGCAACTTTACGATTATAAAGCTTTGTCATGTAAAGGAATTAAAGCATTGCCAAGAATAAAAACGATTCTATCACTTTAATTTAAGATTAATTTATATAGGTTTATATAGACATGAGAAGAATACTTTTTGCTGTTTTGGTTTCAATGATATTTGCAAGCAACGCCGTTTACGCAGCAAAAGGCGGCAAGAGCAGCGCTTCAAAAGGCTCATTTGGCTCTAAATCTGCTCCTGCACAGCAAAAGAAAACAGCTGCACCGAATCAAGCTGCACCTGCGGCAGCACAAGCACCGGCACCAGCAGCCAACTCGAATGCAGCTGCCGCGCCAGCACAGAATCCATCATTGCTTCAATCGGCTATGCCTGCTTTAGTGGGTGCCGCAGCCGGCAGCTATATCGGCAGTCAATTAGCCGAAGACGGCAATGCTGAAAAAGCAGCAGCAGAAAATGCAGAAAAAAAGGAAGATTCGTTTTTAAAACAATAAACCTGCTTTAGCATCGCATCATTCGTTTTAACACGCAAAAAACACCAAGGAAAGTACATTTTCCTTGGTGTTTTTTTTGACATACCGGACGAATTTTCAGTCAACTCAAATCTGTTAATCCATTGGTGAATGCTCAGGGTACTACAAAATAATACATCAATATTTTGATGCATTATCTCTTACAAACTGGTTATAAGACAAATACTTGTAACTTCCTTTCCGTATATTAAAAAACAATAATTCCGGCACGCTCATTAAAATCCCCGTCGCTCCGGATTTGAAGTTCTTCCCGCCATCAAGCGGCCAAGTTAAAAGACCTAACACACTCTGGCCTATGCCTGCAGCGGTATTGAATAATCCTGCAATGGGCCTCAATACTGCATTGCCATCCGTAAAGAAAACAAAAAAAGCATCTCCCGGATGATAGCTATACAAAGTACTGGTCAACGTATTGGATTCGCGCAAGCTAACCGTCAATCGATCATTCTGAATAAGCTGTTTTTTTAATTGCTGATCACGATAAGAATCCAAAATGACATTGTTCATCACCCGATATTGTGCTTGCACCGATTGAAATGAGACAAAAGGAATAAAGTTATAACCTGCAGAAATGTGACCACCCAGGCGTCTTATCGATTCTTCCGTGATGTACTTGGGCTGTTTCGATGAATCAACATCAGCTTGACTAAGCGGCAACAAAGCTCGATCGATGGTTCTGAACAATTCAGTTACGCAATTACGGGTAATTAAGTCGTACCGATAATAGCCTGCCAATTCCTGACGGAATTTGGCTTCATAACTATTCAGCGCACTTAAAGCCAATGTTAATTGTTGCTGGGTCAATTCGGGAACTACCCAATCCGGCACAGCAATACTCTTGGTGGGCAATGCTTTTTCACCGACAACCCGAATAGCTGGTTGCCATGCCCCCTTGAGCAATTCGAAATATCGGTTTGCGGACATTTCGAGCTTGCTATAGTTGGCTTCCGTAAGATCGCCAGGACTTAGCAAGACTTTTCGCATCTGCATCCAATTAGACAGTGCATCGTCAATCTGGATTTGCATAGACTCTGCATATTGAGCCAATTCATCAGCACTGATCCATTCGCTATCCATGCCAAAATCGTCAACAAACACCCATTGATCCAACTGCAATGTCATATCAATCGCCACCAGGCGGGCGATATTCACTAGCACAGCATACCCCCAATCAGGCCGCCTGGAATGAATCGACTTGACCAGACTTAGCATCAACTGATCTCGCAATCTTTCCAATGCTTCCTTTTCCTCCGGAATCACTGCTTCCAGCGTTAGCAGAAAAGCATCCGGGCGCAGCATCCGCTCTTCCATCAATACTTTGATGGCAACTAATCCGCTCAAATGATCCGTATAGCGCTCTGCAAAAGATTCAATGGCAGGAGGAAATTTATCGACCGCTAGCATCGATTGTTCCAAAGGCCAATCACTCGGGGTTAATGACCTGATTTGTGCGGTGATTTGCTCACTACGTCGCGAGAGATAATCCTGACCATAATGCTGCTCGATCTTTCTTCGCAACATTCCAAGCAGGGAAAACGACTGAGATGGCTTGACATTGACCAGCCCAATATATTCGTCCTTTTGCTGACGATCCAACTCCCCTTCAGCATAAAAAAGCCCTGCCGCATTTAATCGCAGAATTGTTGCAAAATCAGTGCCTACAACAGCATCCTGCCTGTTTAACAAAACATGCAGCAAAGCACGATCTTTGTGCAAACGGTGCAGTTGCTTGAACTGCTGATCCTGTGCCAAGAATTGCAACTTAAAATGATCTCTAAGTCGCAGGAAAGTCTCGTCAGACACCTCAACTTGACTCGAATGAATGCGCCGGTTCTGCAAAAAACGATACTGAAAATGAAAGTCCTGTTGATTTTCCTTTAACAGGCGAATGAATCCGGAATCATGGTGCTGATAGTGAAATATTTCATCACCCAATTGAAGGGCGCTATGCCCGCCGCTGGAATTACCCTCATTGGCTTCCACATACAGGTATTCAAACGATGCTGCAGAGGCCAAGGCTGAGCATAAGCAGATCGCCACAAATGCAATATAAAACAACACAAACTTGTAATTAAGCCACACTGAAATTCGCAAACAATTGAATCTTCTTAACAAGAAGTGCAGTGTCAATAATAAACGCTAATCCTCAGATTCATACCCAATCTGGATTTCCTCCATTCTTGTGTCATCACTCTGGGCAAAATTCTTTTTGTAAGTTTCATAGGCGATACCTTCCACCTTCGCTTTCTTCAAGCCTTTTCCGATGCCGATATAAGTCAATGAATCTTGCTCCCAGTGAGTGACCCCCTCTTTTGCAGCCACTTCACTCAACCCTTTAAGAAAGGTTGAATAATTTGCGTTCGGCTGAGAGGATTTAACATACGCCATCGTATAATCAGCCACTTCATTTTGGTAATGCTTGCTCTTTCCTGATACTGACGATGGGCTGCTGACAATAGAGCTGGTCGAATCCGAAATGCTTTTTGAACTATATGAAATTGAACAGCCAGCAATAACAAGTACTGCGCTAACAAGCACTGCGGATTGTAAAAAACTCGAATATAAACGCATCATTTCTTCTTTAAAATAAATAACGAAAAGGATTGCCTAGGAATATATAAGTGACTCGCACGTCTGTAAATGGCAATAACTTTAGATTACGCAAGCATATTAAATGTTTGTTTCTGAGCACCCTATTCCACCTACACTCAGCCTCTGTGTTTCAGAGTATAGAGACTTCGACATGCAGTAGATGCAAACTAATTGCATCCAGGATAGAGAACACTTAATTGGACACTGCCAATTGATTTTAAGGCTGCAACCCTGCTGCAAAAAAGCTTTCCTTGACGCCTTGATCTCATTTAAGGTAAATAAGGTGAATAGCATTCATCCACTATTTTCGCTCCAACAGGACAAACAAGGCGTCAACAGATTTTCATAAACAAAACAAATTACTTATCTTGATCCGGGAAATGTTTTTTCGCTTTCTCAAAGGCTTGCTGCATGGATTTCAGGGATTCACTAAAACCGGTTTGAATCTCTTCCCACGCACTTTCTGAGCTGCTTTCAAACTGCTCCCATTTATCCTTGGCTTGCCTTAATTCATGCTCGAGCTCATCAAGGTGAGGTTGAAGATTATCCTGCGCCTCTTTCGCCCCCAGATGCATCTGCAATTTGACTTCATCGACGATTGATTGCAGGTTTGTCAATTCAGTTTGCAATTGTTCTTTCAGTGTTTTTTCGTTCATCTCATTCTCCTTTTTCAAAATTTGACTCGAACATTTTAACCGGGTTGCCACTATTTTATGCTTTCATCAATTCGATCGAATCAAGCATGATCGAATGTTGTTTGCTGTCGATATCATACAGGAAACACGAGTCAATCCTTCTCTTCACAAATTATTATTAGTCAATAATATTACAAAAAACGCAGGGATGGATATAATCGACGTAGCCTTTTCAAGAACCATGCTGCATGTAAAACCATGAGTTATTTTTAGATAAACCCCTCAATATAAGCGTAGTATTAGCCCGATGAAAACTCCCAAAAGAATGGAACCACTGATCCAGGATGGCTTCGCCGATGAAGTCATTCGACAATTGATGAGTGGCAAAGAAGCATCGGTTTACGTGGTTCGCTGCGGCACAGAAATCCGTTGCGCCAAGGTATACAAAGAAGCCAACAAGCGCAGTTTTCGCCAAAGCACCGATTACACTGAAGGCCGCAAGGTAAAAAACAGCCGTCGTGCCAGAGCCATGGAAAAAGGTACTCGATATGGGCGCAAAGCGCAGGAAGAAGCTTGGCAAAACGCTGAGGTCGATGCTTTGTTCCGGCTCGCAGCGGCTGGTGTGCGCGTGCCCAAACCGTATCATTTCCATGAAGGCGTGCTTCTCATGGAGCTGCTGACCGACGGCGATGGCAATGCAGCCCCACGACTCAATGATCTTGCGCTGACAGCGGAACTAGCGCGCGAATATCACCGTTTATTAATGACGCAGATAGTACGCATGCTCTGTGCCGGCATCATCCACGGCGATTTATCCGAATACAATGTGCTGGTCGACAGCACAGGTCCTGTCATCATAGATTTGCCACAAGCGATTGACGCCTCTGCCAACAACCAGGCCTGCCAAATGCTGCTGCGGGATGTTGAAAATATGAAGGTTTACTTCGGCCAGTTTGCGCCGGAATTACTGTCCACACAGTACGGTATGGAGATATGGTCACTGTACCAAAGCGGCCAACTGCTTCCAGAAAACATACTTACAGGGTGCTTTGAGCAGATCGATAAACCCGTCGATCTGAACAGCGTAATGCGTGAAATCAATGATACGCTCAAGGAAGAAGAAGCACGAAAACGTTATCGCGCATTGCATTCATAGCGCTAAAGGCTTCACATAACCGGTCAGCTCAAGATAACCGCTCCCCGCAGGTTGCCGATCTCTGGTCAACGTCACCGCGCCCTCCCAGTAAACCGCTCCGGCCGATTGGCGTGAATCCAGTTCCTGGTCATCCAGCAGTGGCGTCAGTTGCCACGCAATCTCACCAGTACGGATATGCATGGCGACTGGATAAACAGCTTCGGTATGCGGCGACTGCCACGTACGGGCGGGGGTAAATTCCACCTGTTCAGGACTAAAAAACCTGACATGTCCCGATGGATCACGTAGCGCAGCATACGCCCACACCTTTCCACCATTCTTGCCGCGAATCTGAAAAGCCATCAGTGCAGAGCCATCATCCAGATTGGCGCCCACCCAATCCCAGCCATCTGCATTGGGGTCAAGGTATGCGGTTGACCATTCATGATCCAGCCAGGCACTGCCACTGACAGCCACCGGTTTATTCTGCCGCAAGACAGTACCGGTTACCCTCAAGTGTGGTTCGCTATAGTAATAACTGGCTTGTTCCGGCTCCGGGCCTTTGCGGGAAAAACCGTTCTCTCCTTGTAGCAACACTTTCTGTGTCGGCGTCAACGCTAGCTGCAAGCCAAAATCTTCGGTGCGCATATCCACCAGATAGCGCCCATTCTCCTCGCGCACCAATGTCCATTCATCCAGTTTCACATCGGTATTGCCGGGTTTCGCGTAGGCCAGATCGAAACCTTCCCGGGCGGTTTTCTCTGCATGCATCAATTTGCCTACCGCAGGATCCGACAAGGCCACATGCGCAATGATTAAATATTTCGCAGCGAAACGGCTCGGATTATCGTGATTCTGATCCGTGGCGTAACGAAAGAACGTCACCTGAAAGCCCAATGGCTTTTTATCTTCAGTGTCCAGCCAACCCGTCATATACCACCATTCAATCCGGAAATCCTGATGTGCGCCATAATCATGCGGAAAGGTCAATGCATAACCGGGCACAACCGGCATCAACCGAGAAGGCTCGGCCAGCGCATTGGCAGCAAACAGACTAAACAGCAGGATAATCGTCCTGATCAAAGACGGCAAATCATACTGCCCCCAACATTTACTCATGTTCATTACCAATCCTCCCGCACAGCACGAATCACATTGCCGGAAACTGCCCGTCGTCCGGCAATCAGTGCCGTCATTGCTGCAGAAGCCAGCATGATGACAGCTACCATCGTCAACCAACCCCACGGCAAGTGCAATTGCATTGTCCAATGAAAAGACTGTGGATTGACAATAAATACCAAAATCAAGCTGATAGCCCATCCCAATACAAAACCCAACACGATACCCAGTGCCGTCAACAAACCGCCTTCAGCCGCCAGCATGAACAGGATTTGCCGCCGCATGACGCCGATATGCCGCAGCATACCGAATTCTTTCGCGCGCGCCAGCGTTTGCGCTGAAAAACTGGCTGCCACGCCCAGCAAGCCAATCACAACCGCCACTATTTCCAATAAATAAGTCACCGCAAAACTGCGATCAAAAATTTCCAGACTCAGTGCGCGCATATCCCGCGATTTTGATATTTCCAATGCAGCCCCAAAAGGCAATTGCCGCAAATTAGCCATGGCGGCATCCAAAGTCACCCCAGACCCTAGCCACACAGCCAGATTATTGACACTCGTATCTCCGGTTAGTCGCTGATAATCGGCTAATTGCATTTGTACCGCACCAAATTGACGACCATAGTCGCGCCACACGCCGGCAACGACAAACTCATTAAAAACTGCGCCCGCAGCCTTGCCAATCGGCAGCGACACCTTTTCCCCCGGACGATAGCCATACAAATCCACCATCGCTTCAGACACCCAAATGGGCGTGGCGCCCTCAGGCAGTACAGTAGGTGCCATCGCATCATCAACCATAGGCAAGGTATTGCGCGGATCGATGCTGTCGATAGGACGCGCAATCAACATGATTTCGGGTCGACCGGAATCAAGTCTTAATTGCTGGGTACGGAAAAAATCCACTCGCTCAAAACCGGACAACTCAGCCATAGCCTTTTGCTCGCTCAATTGGAATCCACCCTGATCTCCGACGGATACCGTGCGTACATATAAATCGGCTGGCAGTACATGCGTCAGCCAACCATCCACTGAACCACGAAAACTCGTGACCATGATCGCCATCGCCACCATCAGACTAAAGCTCGCCAAAATGCCGCCCAGTGCGATCGCCGCTTGGTTAGGCGCATTCGCCAGGCGTGCCAGTACCAATGTAACCACAGCACCGGCTTGCACGCCCCGTACATTTTGCAAGCCAGTAAAGATCCGCGCTGCAAAACGCGGCATCAAGGCAATGCCGCCGATCAGCAACAGCGCAATGGCAAAATAGCCAAATATCGGCAACTCAAAGACGGGAGGAAGCTGGGTAAATAATATGGCCAGCATCAAACAAAACATGGCAAACCAGGGAGTCGATAGTTTAGATAGGGCGGCATCTTCACTCCCCGACCTGAGCGCAAGTGCAGGTTTGGCTCGCACAGCCTCAAACGCCGGTGCCATGCTTCCTAATACAGTCACGCCCAGTCCAATCAAAAAGAATGTCAACGCAGCCAGTGGATTGAAATCAATACTCGGTTTAATCCCCGGGAAAAAATTGCTGCCCAGATCGCCGCCCAGAAACTGAATGGCCATCGCTGCAATCGCATACCCAAGACCCAAGCCCAGTAATGAACCGATCATGCCCAGAAGCGCGCCTTCCAGGACAATTTGCCGCAATAACTGCCGTCGCGTAAAACCCAACACCCGCAGCATGGCAAACTGCTGGCGTCGCCGAATAACAGACAGCGCCTGCGTGGAGAACACCAAAAACGCACCGGTAAACAGCGCCACCAGCGCCAGCATATTGAGATTGACTCGATACGCACGCGACATATTGGCAATTCGTGTTTCCTGATCCGTCACCTCAGTCACAAAATACTGATCACCCAGTTGTTTCGTCAACTCAGCTTTAAAAGCTGCATGATTGACACCATGCTTGAGCTTCAATTCGATGCGCGACAATAAACCAAGCTGCTGGAAACGCCATTGCGCAGCACCGATATCCATAATCGCAATGCGTTGCCCGCTCCGTGCGCGCACCAGTCCGCCAGCCACACGCAAAGTGATGGTTTGCAATCCGGCGTTCAATGACAATACATCGCCCTGCTCAACCTGCAACCACTCCATTGCTGCCGGCGATAGAAAAATGGCATCATCAGCCAGTCCATCCAGTCGCTTGCCTTCTGCTGGCACGCCGAGTGAATCAGGTGAAATCCGGGTGGCACGAAACATATCCAGTCCCACGATCTTGAGCTTGTGATCATTTCTGTTTTGTAGCTTATTCGGCATCACCACATCCAATTCCAGAACCGGATTTGCCAGCGCCACTCCTTCATACTTGGCAAGCATCGGATACAGTGATTCATCAAAAAATGCTGACCTGCCATGCACCTGCAAATCGGATTGCCCGGATAGGTTTTTACTGACTGCTGAAAACTCATTGAAAGCTGCGGTGTTAATAAGATGAATCGAGTATCCCAACGCTATGCCGGTTGCGATGGCCGCGACAGCGACGATCACTTGCAAAATATGAGCACGCCATTCACCCAATAACAACCAGCGCGATAAAGACACCGATTTCATTGGCTATGCCCAGTATGCGCCGGATGCAAGCCATCCTTGGTCAAATTCAAAATGGCATCCGCCGTCGCAGCCGCCGCATGAGAGTGCGTTACAATGATGCCTGAAGCTCCATTGGCTTTGATTTCAGCGCGCATTAACTGGAGAATGTCGTGGGCGGTATCCGGGTCGAGATTACCGGTCGGTTCATCGGCCAGAACCAATTTAGGCCGATGGATGAGTGCCCGCGCAATCGCAACGCGCTGCAATTCTCCACCGGATAATTGACGTGGGAAATGATGTCCACGATCACACAAACCGACTTCAGCCAGCATCTGCTCGACACGCTCGGTCGAGGCTCCATTCAATAGCAGCGGCAGCGCAATGTTCTGACTCACCGTGAGATGCGGCAAAACATGAAATGCTTGAAAAATGAAACCAAATTGTTCGCGCCGCAGTTGCGTGGAAGCATCGTCATCCAGCGATGAAATGGCAACCCCGTTGACGCGAATTTCGCCGGAATCTGGCGTATCCAAACCAGCAATCAAGTTTAGCAACGTTGATTTGCCCACACCGGAATCGCCCATAATTGCGACGTATTCACCTGCTCTCAGGGTATACGATAAATTGGTCAGCACTTTTCGCCCTTCGGCGTAAGCTTTATTGACCTTGCATAGTTCAAGCATAGGACCTGACACCATTTAAATTTGAAATCATTTTTAGACTCACCAATCCCTCTATTACCTGGAGCACATCATATAAAATACCGCGATGCTTTATTAAGCATGTCAATTTGTGCTTAAATGTACCATGTAATAGAAATTTTTATTAAAAATAGAGGAGAGTCTTATGGCACGAGCCAGTGCACGTCATATTTTGGTCAAAACCGAGGAACAGTGTAATAACCTGAAAGCTGAAATCGAGAATGGCGCTCAATTCGGTGAGTTAGCGCAACAGCATTCTCTATGCCCATCTGGCAAGCAAGGTGGTGACTTGGGAGAATTCGGCCGCGGACAGATGGTGAAAGAATTCGATAGCGTGGTGTTCAGCGCGCCCGTAGGTGAAGTACAAGGCCCGGTAAAAACACAATTTGGTTATCATTTACTGGAAGTAACCAAACGGAGTGATTAAAACTCAGAATTGGCATTTCACGGTATCGCTGAGCAAGACAAGGGAGCTGATAGCTCCCTTTTTTATCACTGAACATTATTGACGATTCATGACCGATCAATCTCACAAACAGAAAACCCGCTGGCAAGCGGTCAAAATGGCAACGCATTTTATCGCCCCCTATCAACGCCAGGTTACCTACAGTCTGTTGGCTTTGTTGTTTACTGCGGCGATTACATTATCCATCGGACAAGGTATTCGGCTGCTGATCGACCAGGGATTTGCCACTCAATCGAAAGATCTACTGAGTCAATATGTATTCATATTCTTACTGTTAGTCATCGCGCTGGCTGCAGGAACATTTACTCGCTACTACTGGGTTACCTGGTTGGGTGAGCGGGTCATTGCGGACATTCGGAGCAAAGTATTCAATCATCTGATCCACCTGCATCCCGGTTTTTTTGAAGAAAACCGTAGCCTGGAAATCCAATCCCGCCTGACTGCCGATATGACGCTATTGCAGACGGTGATTGGATCCTCGGTATCATTTGCCTTGCGTAATTTTATTATGATGACCGGTGGAATTATTTGGCTATTCATCACGAATGCAAAACTGACTGCGCTGGTAATGATCTGTGTGCCTCTGGTAGTCGTTCCCATTCTGATTTATGGTCGCCGAGTACGTCAGCTATCGCGCCAAAGTCAGGATAAAGTGGCAGCAGTCGGTGCTTATGTAGGTGAAGTGCTGGGGCAAATCAAGACGGTGCAAGCCTACAATCATCAATCCATTGATCAGCGCAAATTTCACGACCAGGTAGAAGAAGCTTTTGCCGTTGCCCAACAGCGCACTCAGCA